>JAGRJP010000094.1 GCA_020442665.1 Lysobacterales bacterium | reverse complement strand
ATCTGAGTGATTGCTGATAACTGATTTCCACAGAGACTTTTTCATTCGGCATGATATTCGCAACATCGGTGGTGAATAAATTGGGTCGATATTGCTTAACAATACTGGCTGCCAACCCTTGAGACTTGGCATTATCATAAATTTGTTGAGCTTGCTTTTTCTCATGAATTTCACCTTCAATCACACGCTTGCCGATAATCAATTTCATTCCATAAACGGCAGCATTTTCGGCAACCGGAAAAGCATACATCCCTTCGTCAATCCACTCTGTTGAACTATTGATGAATGTTTGTTTAATTTGGACTTCGGCAATAATTCCGGAGATATTGACATTATATTCTGAGTTGATGAGCTCCAGATTGGAATAATTATTGCCCTGCTTGTTATAGGAAAGCATCATGCCTGTATCAACATCATCCAGGTTGAAATAGGTTTGTGCCTGAACCTGATACATTCCCAAAAAAAACATGGCTAAAATGAACAAAACCGCATCTCTCCAGTTGAGTCCTAGTCCTTTGTACATTTTATATTTCTTTGAAGTGATGCTTTTTTCAGCAAAATTTTTATAAAAATCTCTTTCCAGATTTTCACGAATATTTTTTTCATTGATGGTTTTTCTTGTCATATCGAATCTCAGTAATCATAGCTTATGACAAATTAAACCTCCCAAACCTGCAAATGCTCAGTCAGTTTACTGATAGATACTGATAATTTGTGGCAGAATTATGGCGATTCGTTATGCCAATGACTTTCTTTCAGTGAGCGAATGATTTCTATACCTCTGTACCCGTAAATTGGATTGGTTTGTTCTGCCAATTCATCGGAAAGTTGAATTGCTATAGCTGCCGGAGTTGCGTTGTTAAGAGCAGATTGTTTGAAGACTCTTAAAGTCGTTTGATAGATGGAAAACTCATAATCTTTTTGCAAGTGTCTTTCAAAAAAGGAGTCATTTTGAACATACCCGGCTTGCTCGTCGGCACAGTTGACAATACCCATTCGGTTCACCAGGAAATCAGGAACATAGGTGATTCCTTGTTCTTTTAATAGCAAACTGTCTGATTCTGACGATAACAATTGATTATTGGCTGCTCCACATATGATTTTTGCTTGAATCTTGGGAATGGTTTGTTGATTGATAATTGCACCAGTAGCGCATGGAGCCAAAATATCACAGTCTTCAAATAAAATAGAGTTGTCTCCAATGTCAACCAATCGGGCATGCAAATTTTGATTGGAATATTTGTTCTGAACCTTTTTTACGAGTTCAGGGTTAATGTCTGCGGCAATGATTTGCTTTACACCTCTTTCAAACAAATAACTCATCATGGGTTCTGCAACATTTCCCATGCCTTGAATAGCAACAGTTTTGTTTTTCAATGTTCCCAAATTTAAAAATTCAATCGCCGCTTCCATTCCACAAACGACGCCCAAAGCGGTTGCCGCAGATGGATTGCCACTTCCGCCAAAAGAAGAAGGAATGCAAGTAGTGAAACGGGTTTGAGAAAAAATATTAGCCATATCGGCTTCACAAGTACCAACATCTTCAGCGGTGACATAGCAACCATTTAAGGAGCTGATAAACCGACCATAATTTCGATAAATGCTTTTACGATACTCAGGATTGTTTTTATCGAGGTCTTGATTATGAATCATAATGCCTTTACCACCACCCCACCAGAGATTTGCTAGTGCATTTTTGCGAGTCATTCCCTGAGCCAGTCGCATGCCATCGGCAAAGAAATCATCCATGTTTTGATATTGCCAAAATCTTAATCCCCCGGCTGCCTGACCGCGATTGGTTTTATGAACAAACGCGGACATTAACACATCATATTCATCTGAAAGTTGAAAGAACATACCTTCATGTTTGGTAAAATCAGGAGAGTTGTTCGTTATGGTATCGGCAATTGATTGCAGTACTTGGTGTGAAGCTACAAGTTTGCTGTTTTCTTCATCATAAATAAAGTAAAAACGATTGATTGAATTTGCTTTTAAAAAATCAATGAAACGAGATGGTTTCATTGTTAATAAGTCAGAAGGCTTTGACATATAGAACAATCACGCGTTAAAAATGTTTAAAAGGCGGTTTGTTTTAGTACATTCCCGGGAACGAACTCACTTTTTCGACTTTTAAATCGGGAAAAGAGCTGACAACCTGAACTTTGAAATCAGGGAACGAATCCACAACCTGCCATTGTCCGCAGCTACTTGGAAAAGAACTAACAAACTCAACTTTAATATCAGGAAAAGAACTGACATACTGAATGGTTAAATCAGGGAAAGAATCCACAAACTGGACTTTTCCATACAGATTGATTCCTTTTTTCTTGCAGCTGGGTTTGGATGAAGATGAGGATTTCTTGGAATCCGATTTCTTTGAACTGGAACCACCAGCAAAAGTCGGCATTTCTTTTGAATACTGACTGTAATCAGCTTTTGAACTACCACCACTCGAGCCACCCGAGTCTAATAAAATAGCTACAACTAAAGTTGCGACAATAACGATTATAATTTTTATTTGCTCAGGATTCATAGAGTCATCTCCGGATTATGATATATTCACATTCTGTTTATGATACCAGTAACAATTCAATCAATGCAACTGATAGATTTAAAAGGAATTGGAAAAAAAACCGCTGAAAAGCTCGAGTTGCTGGGAATAACTCACGTCAATGATTTGTTATTTCACTTGCCATTGAGATATCAGGATAAAACAAGGGTTTCCAAAATAATTAATCTGAGCTTTGGTCAAACCGCATTGGTTGAAGGGGAAATCATTCGAAGTTATCTCAATAATGCACGCAAGCCCATGTTGATTTGCGAAATCAGCGATGGTACACAAACTCTGGCGTTAAAGTTTTTTAATCACTTTTATTCGCAAAGAGTAAAAATGCAGCAAGGAAAAAACATTCGTGCTTTTGGAGAGCTCCGTTACGGAAAAGATATGCCGGAAATGCTGCATCCTGAATACTGGCACTTTGAAGACGAAAATTTGCCATTGGAGAAATCATTAACTGCAATCTATCCCAAATCCGAAGGTATCAATCAGGCAACGATTCAAAAAGCCATGAACCAGGTTATTAAATTGTTAGCTAATAATGAGATTGCTGTGACTGAATTTTTGCCCGATGAGTTGCTTGAAAAGCTGGACTTTCCTAACCTGTATGAAGCATTGATATATATTCACAAACCACCGCCACAAGCTGATACCGAACAATTGATGGCAGGAGTTCATATCACTCAACAAAGATTGATTATGGAAGAAATTCTGGCTCATCTTTTGGCAATGAAAAAACTCAAGCAACAAGCTCAAAAGAATTTAGCCCCTCAGCTTCCGGTCTGCCAAACCATAATTCAACAATTTCTGAAAAAACTACCTTTTCGGCTAACCGATGCTCAACGAAAAGTATGTAAGGAAATCTATGCCGATATTGAAAAGAACCATCCTATGCAAAGATTGGTTCAGGGTGATGTCGGAAGTGGTAAAACGGTAGTGGCAGCGATGTCGATTCTGGCAGCGAAAGAAAACAGCTTTCAGTCAGCGATTATGGCTCCGACAGAAATTCTGGCAGAGCAACATTACAAAACCATGAAAAATTGGTTTACTGATGATGACCTCGTCTTTTTATCAGGAGCAATTAAAGGCAATCCTCGAAAAGAAGTCTTAGCAAAGATTTCATCCGGAACAGCCGTCATTATTGGTACTCATGCACTATTTCAGGATGATATTGAGTTTCTCAATCTGGGTTTAGTGATTATTGATGAACAGCATCGTTTTGGAGTTCACCAAAGATTAGCTCTGAAAAACAAAGGACAGGAAAACAGTTTGCAACCTCACATGCTGATAATGACCGCCACACCAATTCCGCGAACGCTGGCACAAACCGCTTATGCTAATCTGGATATTTCTGTGATTGATGAACTTCCACCCGGCAGGCAGGAGATTTCAACATTAGTGATTTCAAACGACAAGATGTCACAAATTGCTGAACGAATCCGTGCCAATTGCCGACAAGGAGCACAAGCCTATTGGGTATGTACTTTAATTGAAGAATCAGAAGTGTTGCGAGCGAAGGCTGCTAACGACACTTTCGAAGAGTTACAAAAACAATTCCCTGATTTACGCATTGGACTGGTTCATGGACGATTGAAAGCCGATGAAAAAAATCGGGTTATGAGTCAATTCAAACAACACCAGCTTGACTTGTTGGTGGCAACAACAGTTATTGAAGTCGGTGTTGATGTTCCCAATGCCAGTCTTATGGTGATTGAAAATGCTGAACGGCTTGGACTTTCTCAACTTCATCAACTCAGAGGTCGGGTTGGTCGGGGAAACAAAAAAAGTCATTGTGTGTTGATGTATCAGTCGCCATTGGGAGATGTTGCACGCCAAAGACTGGACATTATGCGAAGCACCAATGATGGCTTTGTCATCGCCAGAGAAGATTTGAAAATTCGAGGAGCGGGAGAGTTGCTTGGCAGCAAACAAAAAGGCAGTGTCCGATTCCGTTTAGCTGACATTGACAGAGATAAGCATCTCTTTCAAACGGCTCAAAATATTGCCGGCGAGTTGATTCAAAATCACCCAGAAACTTGCCAAAACATCATCGACCGCTGGATAACTGCAAATGAAGAAGTGAGTAATGTGTAATTACTTCAATTTGGTTTGTTAGTATTTATTATCGAAAGTTTTGATAAGTCTTCTCAACCCAATCTATTTTTTCTTCAAACTCAGAGAATAGGTTTTGTAAGTCGTTTGGCAGATTTTTTGGAAGTTCTAACCCATATCCTTTTGGCATTTTGAAAGGAGCGAGTAGTGCAGCGGCGGTGAGGTCGGCTCTGGAAAAATTGTTTTCAACAAGAAATTTACCATTTGATAGACGTTCATTGATCTTATCAACAACCTCATGAATTTTTGCTTTTGATTTGTGAAAGTTTTCCTCATTGATGTGCATAAAATAACGCATTTTTTGTTGTAGTTTCGGGAATGCAAATTTCAAAAGAAATTTTCCATACCACGGGCCTTTGTGAGTCAGAAATGGAATAACGATTTTTGGGTGTTCAAGTAAAATATGATAGCAACAAAGTCGAACCGGAACACCGAGATTTTCATCTAGATATCTTTCCCAATCTAGAGCCTGTTGTTTTTCTTCGGAATTTACTGGTGTCAGCGTATTTTGCGGATACTTTGTGTCCAGATAGGTAATGATATCAGCAGAATTTTGTAGGGTTTCTTCGCCATCAATTAACACAGGAACAGAAGACTTGGGATTTGCTTGTTTAATTTTTTTGATGTGAAACCCCGGAAGCAAATTGATTGTCTGATACTCAACTCCTTTGAAATCAAGTGCCCAACGAACCTTTTCGCAGTAGTGCGAAATAGGAAACTGATAAAGCTGAATCATGATGGTTTTAAAACCTGTTATAAAAAATACAGATTATTTTGCAATACCGGCTCGATGGATGCAAGTTGTTGTTCCGTATCCGCAATAATAGCAATCGAACCTTTCTCCATTGCCACTAAAGACGCTTTTGAATGGTCGATATCAAACTCCACCCGCTTTTGATCGAGATTTGTTCTTGGCATGTAATAAACCGTCACCAACCCCTGATTCGTTGAAACCACCATGTGCACGCCGGTTCCATTGGGTGTGTGACAATTATGAATGAATACAACTCTGCCTAAATCACCACTCACCCCGGTTTTAAAGTCTGCAAATACACTTTTTATTTCGGCGAACTCAATCGGTTCGGCTGATAATGGTACATTGGATTCATCAATAAATGCTCTTGAGATATATTCTTCAACGGTATTGGGTTGGCTGTTATACCAAAAAAAGGATGCAAAAATAAAAGACAATAGCAGACTTGCAGCCATGGCATAATTTTTAAACGATAAAGTCTCTTTCTGATTGGTTGTTTGTCGCAGAATGATTGAATCTTTGAGATTGTCCGGAGCTTTAATTTGTAAAGCATTCTTTAATGTTTTTTCAAACTCCATGGCTTCTTCATACGCTTTGGCACAGCGCAAATCTTCTTTACGCAAGCGGTGGAACTCTTCATCTTTTGTGTAAGAATCTTTTAATAGTTGTTGTTTAAATTCAAAGTAATTCATAATACTTTCCCAATTTTACTTTCCCTGGAAAGAGCTTTTTGAAGTTTAGCTCTGGCTCGAAACAATTGTGTCATGACGGCACTTTTTGAGATATTGAGTTGTTCAGCAATTTCATCACAGCTAAAACCGCCAATGACTTGTAGAATCAATGGCTCGGAGTATTTTTTTTCCAGCTTTAATATGGCGTCCCTAACAATATCAGCTTCGGCTTTATCATCGGGAGCCAGGGGTTTGCTATCTTCGATGTCAAAATCTAATTCGTCCAAACTGGTAATTGGTGGAATCTTTTTCTCAAACTGACGAACAAACTCTCGTCTTAAAATGATGAAAATCCAGCTTTTTGCTGCTTTCTCATCTTTTAATGAATCGAGTGCCCGCCATGCACGTAGATAAGTTTCCTGCACCAAGTCTTGTGCCATCGCTTCATTTTTACATAACCAAAAGGCAAAACGGTACAAATCATCACTCAGGTGACCTATTAAGGCATCAAATTTTCGTTCTTTTTGTCTCATCGTAGCAGTAGACCCGAATCAACCAATAATCTTTCAGTCCAAATAATATTTTGCTGAAAAATATTCTCGTTCATCGTTTCCAATCACTTTTATTTGATACTGGTTGTTTCTTATTTCAGATTTATCAACAGTTATTTCAAAACCGTGAAACGGAGAATCGGGGTCTTGGAGTTGAAAATATAACATGTCAATTGTCGTGATTGGTTGTTTATATTTCGAAATCAACATATCTTTTTTAGTATGCAGATACAATTGTTTTACTCCGAATCTATGAAAAAACACCCAGCCCTTAATTTTCAGATGGTTATTTTCAGCAGCTTCATGATGAGCATAAATTAGTGGTGGCAGTTCGCAGGTGTCAGCTCCATTATTCACCTCAAACACGTGGAACAGTTTTCCGCTTTGTTTATTGTTGATACCTTTTATGTAGTGGAGTTGGCTAAAATTATCACATAATTCCGAATAATAACCACCTTTCAAAGAGAGTTTTATTGCCGAGTCTTCAATGACCAATAATGCATGTTTGTTGTATTTTTCCGGCTCATTTAATAACAAACCCATGACCTCAAGCTGTTTTTGCCTTCCATGTTTGATATTTTTTTCATGTGGCAAAACTTTTAGATTGTTGCTGTCATTTAATTCAAAAGCCAATTCGGCACCAGTCATAAAGTAATCAGTGATGAGGTTCTTTGTTTTATATTCTTTTTGTACTTGAGAAACCTCATCTGCAAGTTGTTTCCAGCCGGTTGAATTATCAAAAAATCGTGACTGCCAGTAGGAAAATGGTTGTTTGAAGAGTATTAACACAATTAAAAACAAAATTGAAAAAGCTAAACCACTGTATATCGACCATCGAACAAT
Organism: Lysobacterales bacterium; assembly: GCA_020442665.1. Lineage (GTDB taxonomy): Bacteria > Pseudomonadota > Gammaproteobacteria > Xanthomonadales > Marinicellaceae > NORP309. The sequence continues at coordinate 13,863 of JAGRJP010000094.1, read as the reverse complement.
CCGCTGATTTTGGATTAATCCGATACTCATAATGAGAACCGGGATATATGAAACCAACAACCAATGAAAAGATGTCCGAACATTATCAGCAAACAGACCTGTAATAATATAAAAAAGCCAATGAATCAGGGCGGTCGATAAAATCCAGTTGATAACAGTTTGATTGGAAAAGGCTTTCGTGTTTGCTCTTAGTGTTTTAACACAAAGATACAAAACTATAGGAGAAACTACTATAACTTGAGAAACGATTAAATATAAATTTTCAGTCTGAAATGACCACGGATGGCGGTTAGAAAACTGAAAAACAAATAATGGAAATTCATTTTCCATATTGAATGCTAAAACTGGTATAAAACCGATTAGCATGATTGGAAATGAAATCAGTAACAATGGTTTTATAGTATTCTTATCATCATGAAAATGATAGAGGTAAACAATCCCGGCAAAGAATATCCAAATCCACATTCTGACATGAATATTTACTGCAAGAGCCAGCAATACGCCCAATAAAACCCATGTCCATTTGTTTTGATTTTGAATTGCTTTAATTGTCAGATAAATGATCCAAATAACAAAAACTAACATCCAGATATCAGGCAATGCAAGCAGAGCGACTACTGTTAATAATGGCACCGACAATATCAATAAACAACTGGTAACGAATTTGGTTTCTTTAAAAAGTTGGCGTTGAATTAAAGTTATTGCAAAAAAAATACTGAAATAACCCAAAAAAGCAAAAGCTCGAACACCAAAGTAAGTGTTCCCGAAGATTTGAGTGCTTAATGCAATCATCCAGACATTCCATCCAGGTATTTCGCTGTAGGAAAGAGAAGGAAATCGGCTTTCCAGCCAATAAAAGGACTCATCACCGAAGAGTTGCAGGTTAATAACTAACCAAAGTTGCAGTGCTAAAGCCGCAATTAAGACGATTGATGAAACTAAATAATTTCGAGAAATCAACACTGTGGAATTTTCAGATATTTCCCGGCTCTGATCAGGTAATTCGGAGCTTTCAATTTGTTAATTCTTGCAATTTCAGTTTTACTGGTACAACGGAATTTTCTGGCTATTTTGTTTAACGAATCACCTTGTTTGACTCGGTAACTAAACAATACCATATTGTTTTTAAAATCGGACTCATGAAATGATTTTGCCATTTTCATAAATTCTGAGTTCTGGCAGTTTGTTTGGTAAACAGTTAATAAACTTTCCGGAATAATAATTTCCGTGCCTGATTTAATGGTTTTATCAGCTTTAATTCCAAAATTCAGGTTGCGCAAAACTCTGAACCATCCTTCTTCACGCTGTTCTTGGCCAAAGCAAGCGGCAAGCTCACTGAGAGAGGTATCGTTATCAGTAATAACACTTGTAACTTGAGTTTTAATTGTGTGCAGGGATACATTGAATTTCTCAGGATTTTGAAAAATCAACATGGCAGCAATAACCGTTGGAATGTAATATCGAGTTTCATGGGGAAGCTCGTAAAAAAAGTTTTTATCCCAGATAGATTTGTTTGCATGGCTTTTGTTCATTCGCGCAAAGCGGTTTTCCCCGGAATTATATGCTGCTAGCATTTTTGCGACATCACCATCATAAAGTGCTAATTGTTCGTTGATGTATTTTGCCGCCGCTTCCGCAGATACATAAGGATTATATCGAGCATCATAAGCGCCGTAGTTGCCTGTTGCTCCAAGCCTTTTAGCGGTAGCAGGCATCAGTTGAAACAATCCGGCAGCTCCGGCTCTGGAATTGGAGTGGACACGACCGCCACTTTCCTGTGACATAATTCCTAAAACTAAAGCCTCCTGAATATCAAACTCATTAAACTCAGGAAGAATTTTTTCTCTAAAAAACTGATAATAATGCCACGTGTTGATTAGCTGTGGGCGTTTCCACGTCAGCCACTCATTGAGTGCACCTTTCACCAGTTCATTATTCATATAGTCACTGGAAAGAACCAGATCGTTTGTTGTATTTGGAGATACAGTGACAATTTTTGACAAATGTTCGGTTTCGGTTTCTTTTTGTGAGGTCACAATATCTTTGTTCAACAACCAAGCATCCAGCTTTTCTTGCAACTCCTCTTTACAAGGATTGCTTAAATAACAAGAGTCTAATGAATCCAGTAAATTTGAAACACTTGGTTCTGTACTTCCTTGTTCAGAAATTACGCTGCTTTCTTTCAGATCGGGGTTGTTTCTTGTAGGCGTACTTTGACACCCGGCAAATAAAAGGACTGATAAAAATGTAACTATAGTTTTTTTCATTGTTTGTTTTTACAGTTTGCGAAGCATTGTGTATTATAATCGCAAGAGGGGTGTTAATTATGAGTATTTTGGCTTCAATAAAAAAGTTAATGAGATTATCGTTTATCTCAAAGGAATTGACAAGCCAAGAATCAGAACAATTACAATTGGCGATTTCGGCTTTAATGATTGAAATGATTCGAGCAGACTTTATTGAACTTCAGAAGGAGAGACAGATCATGCATGATGTGTTAACTGCCAGCATGGATTTGACTGAGTCAGAAACGGAAAAGTTAATCGAAAATGCTGAAACTCACAGTGACTATACCATTTCATTGCAATTGCATACCTCGGTAATCAATAATTTTCTGAACCGATCAGAAAAGAAAACGTTTATCAAAAACCTTTGGATTATGGCGAATATTGATGACGAACTTCATGATCTCGAAATGAATCTGTTGAGTGAAGTTGCCGGTCTTTTGGGGTTCAACCAAATCCAATTAAAACAATTGTGTAAAGCAAGCTAACAGGTGGATTTATGGATTTAACTCATTTCCTTAAAATAATGAAAGAGAAAAATGGTTCCGATATGTTTTTAAGTACTGGAGCGCCTATCAATATTAAAGTTGAGGGTGAGTTGCAACCCTTGGGTAGCACGCCGTTACCAAATGGTTTGGTTAAAAAGATTGCCTATTCAATTATGAGCGAAGGTCAGGTTCCTGAGTTTGAAAAAACTTTGGAAATGAATTTAGCGATTTCGCTTCCCAGTGTCGGTCGTTTTCGTGTCAATGTGTTTAAGCAACGCAATGAAGTCGGAATGGTGATTCGTACCATTAAAACTGAGATTCCGACGGCTAAAGAGCTCAAAATTCCGGAATTATTAAATGAGTTAATTCTTGAGAAAAGGGGTTTGATTTTGGTTGCCGGAGGAACAGGGTCGGGTAAGTCAACAACTATGGCATCCATGATTAACCACCGAAATGAAAATATGACTGGTCATATTTTAACAGTGGAAGACCCGATTGAGTTCATGCATAAGCATAAGAAATCAATTGTCAATCAACGTGAAATTGGCTCCGATACTCATGGTTATGCACCGGCTTTAAAAAATGCTTTGCGTGAAGCTCCGGATGTGATTTTGATTGGTGAGATTCGGGATATGGACACAATGGAAGCGGCTATTTCGTTTGCTGAAACCGGTCATTTGTGTTTGGCAACTATTCATGCCAACAACTCTGACCAAGCCATTGAAAGGGTGCTTAACTTTTTCCCAAGTGACTCTCATAAAAATGTTTTACTCAATCTGGCATTGAATATCAAGGCGATTGTTGCTCAGCGTTTGGTTAAAGACAAGGAAGGTTATCGATTACCGGCCGTTGAGATATTAATCAATACACCAATGATTCGAGAAATGATTCGTCGTGGAGAGGTGAATAAATTGAAAGAGGCAATGGAGAACTCTTTGGATGATGGTATGCAAACATTTGACTCCTGTCTCTATGATCTTTATAAAAAAGATATTATCACTTTACAAGAGGCTTTGCAGAATGCCGATTCCTCACAAGGTCTGGAGGTTAAAATCAGTCTCAGTCAGGGCGGTGAAGATGATCCGGCTTTGGGTGGAGAAATTCAAAGTAGCGGGGATAGTTTTTTTTAAATTTACAGGCATCAATTTATCATTATTTACGTGTTAAATTTATGACTATTGTGTTTTAGACATTCGAACATTAGATATGTATAATGTTCAAAATGTCGAATCTTTGGTTTGTTGATGCTTAAAATTATAAAAATATCAATATTGTTATTGTTTCTGGTAGCAGGTGTATCTTGTACTGAATCAGATTCAACAGAGACATTACAACAAGAACCTGTCAAAAAACTAGATAGCAAGTATCCCGGAAAAAAAGTATATCGACACTCTATGGATGGAACTCCGACCACGCTGGATCCTGTTCGTGCTGCGGTTATCTATTCCAATTTTGTTGTTCTCAATATTTTTGATACCTTATATTCCTATAAATATCTTGCCAGACCTTATGAATTAAAACCCAATCTTGCGACTTCAATGCCGGACGTGAGTGAAGATGGTTTAACTTACACTATTAACATTAAGAAAGGTGTGTTTTTTCATGACGATGTGTCTTTTGAAAACGGTGTGGGAAGAGAGTTAGTTGCTCAGGATGTTATTTATTCCATTCAGAGACATTTTGATAAACAGTTTCAGTCGCAAGGAGCGTGGCTTTTTGCAGGCCGTATTGTTGGGTTAGATGACTGGAAAAAGAATGGCTCGGATTACTCTCAAGAAATCGAAGGCTTACAAGCTATTGATAGTCATACAATTCAAATCAAGTTAATTGAGCCTTATCCGCAACTTATTTACACCTTGGCAATGGGGTTTACTGCTGTTGTCCCAAGAGAGGCTGTCGAACATTACGGAGTTGAGTTTGGTTCAAAGCCGGTTGGATCAGGACCGTTTATTTTGGATTCATTCAATCAAGAAAAAGCTGTATTATTTGCAAATCCAAAATTCAGAAAAGAATCTTTAGATTTGGCCTACGAAGGTTATAATGAAGAAAAACACGGTTTTACCGGCGTTAAAGCTCTGGATGGACTGGCTCCACCATATATTGATGTGATGGAAATACATTTTGTTATGGAAACATCTTCGCGTTGGAACTCTTTCACCAAAGGTGATGAAATTCAATACACAACAGTTCCTAAAGAGAAAGCCAGTACAGTTATTCAAAGCAAAAAACCTTTGACACTTTACCCGGAAATAGTGGAAAAATATCATCATACATTTATGGTAGAGTCTGGATTCGTGTATTCAGGATTCGATATGTCAAACCCGGCATTTGGAATTACCGGTGATCCGGTTCAGGATGAAAAAAATAAAGCATTACGCTGTGCAATTCGAAAAAGTTTTAACTGGGATCAAAGAAATCGAGCGTTTTATTTCAATCTGGGAACCGTTTTCCCCGGTGCTATCACCCCATCAGTGATGGAGTTTGATCCCGATTTTGATAAGGAGTCAATCACTGTGGATATTGAAGGAGCGAAAAAACTATTAGCGGATGCCGGATGGACTCCCGAGTCTTTGCCGGTATTGGAGTATCACTCTACCGGTGGCACTTTATACAGGATGTTTTATGAACAGTTTCGTGGCTTCTTAAAGAAAATCGGATATCCGGTTAATAAAATAAAATTTAAACCCTATCCCAGCTTTGGGGCTTTTAATAAAGCTCTGAAAAATGGTCAAACTCCATATTTTTCTTTGGCGTGGGGATTGGATTATCCGGATGCGGAAAACACTTTACAGTTATTTTACGGACCTAACCATGCTCCTGGTTCAAACAATTTCAACTACATGAACCCTGAATTTGATAAGAAATTTGAAGAAGCAAAAATAATGCAACCCTCACCGGAAAGAACGAAACTTTATAATGAGCTAAATCAAATATTAGTTGAAGATTGTGTTGCCGTTTCCGGTTTAGCCCGAAACCGAATTTATCTATGGCATAAAGATACAATTATGTTTCCTGACCGTGAAATTCTGGGCGGTTTCTTTGCCAAGTATGTTGATGTTAAAAATTAAGGTTTATATGGAATGGATGTATTAAAATTTGCGATAAGAAAACTCTTGGGTGGCATCCCCTTAATCCTTGGCGTTACGTTTATTGCTTTCTTGCTGATGGTGTATTTTGGTCCGGATTTAACTTATGAAAAGCTCGGAAAAAACCCGACACCGGAAGAAATTGCCGAAATCAGACATCAGCTTGGCTATGATCAGCCATTTTTAACCCGTTACGGAACGTATCTGAAGCAACTGGTAACACTAGACTTTGGTTATGCCGATATTCGTGACTTAAAGGTTTCAGATATTCTCAAAGAAACCATGCCAGTTTCACTTCATTTAATCATTCCCGGGTTTATCTTGGGGAATGTGATTGCCGTGATATTAGCCTTGATTGCAGCATATCATCGGAGTTCGTGGGTCGATAAATTGATTATGACCGGCTCGGTTATTGGCATGAGTATTTCGTTTTTAATCGTAATCATTGTTTTTCAACTGATTTTTTCATCGTCTTATGGATTAGGATGGTTCCCGGTTCGGGGCTGGGAAGTTTATGATGCTGATGGTGGAATCATTTGGCTCGAATATCTAAAATATGTTACTGTTCCGACGTTGGCAACCGTATTTGTTGCGTTGGGATACAATACCCGATTTTATCGAGCTGTTTTAGTTGAAGAAATGACCAAAGACCATGTCCGAACTGCAAAAGCATTTGGTCATGGGACGAAAGCGCTGTTATTTAAAGGTGTTTTGAAAAATGCCATGGTTCCGATAATTACCAGAGTCATGTTTTCGATTCCGCTGGTAGTTGTTAGCGGAAGCTTGTTGATTGAAAGTTATTTTGGGATTCCTGGTGTTGGAAAGGTCACTTATGATGCCATTCTTGCCGGTGACCAAAATATTTTGAAAGCGATAGTCGGTCTTACCGCTGTATTGTTTGTTATCGTCCTGTTGTTGACAGATATTTTATACCGTGTTTTTGATCCAAGAGTTGAGTTGAAATAGAGGAGTTGGTTATGAATACGAAATCTATCGAAATATCAACCATGGAGAAAGGTCATTCTGTCTGGGACAAAGCGTGGTATAAATTTAAAAACGATGGCATGGGTAAACTTGGAGCATTGATAGTTCTGGTTTATTTTATCATTGCATTGGCTGTGTGGTTTGGTTTTGTTGGTGGAAACTGGAGTGATACCAGCGATGCTTTGAGCGAAGGACCATCCATGAAGCATTGGTTTGGAACCAATCAGATTGGACAAGATATATTCGCACGAGTGATATTCAGCACCAAAGTAGCGTTTGAAGTCGGCTTGGTTGTTGCCATATTTTCTACCTTGTTAGGTTCAGTTTTAGGTTCGCTTTCAGGGTATTATAGTGGAACGTGGGTTGACTCGGTGATTTTATGGCTGATGGGAGTGTTGGACTCGATTCCTTTTTATTTATTTGTAGCAGCTGTTGCCTATGCCTTGAAAGAAAATCCTTTTGCTATGCATATAGCTATGATTTCAACCTTCTGGACAGGGACAGCGAGAGTGATTCGAGGTGAGGTTATCAAACTCAAAGGACAAGAGTTTGTAGAAGCTGCACGTTCAATTGGTGTTGTGGAATCAAGAATCATTTTTAAACACATTACGCCAAATACCTCTCATATCTTGCTTGTTCAGGCAACCATTGTTTTTGTTGCAGCGATTAAGTCGGAAGTGATACTGAGTTTCTTGGGTATGGGTGTTAAGGATGGTGTGAGCTGGGGTTTGATGATTTCAGAATCAACTCTGGATATTCAAGCAGGGTATTTTAATAATTTTATTGCTTCTTCGATGTTTATGTTTGTTTTAGTGATTGCATTCAATATGTTTTCGGATTCCATGCAAGATGCTTTAGATCCCAAAAAGGTGAGCTGATGAAACTATTTTGTTTAATAACTGTGTCGTTAATGTTGGTTTCCTGTGGTGAGCCAAACAATCATTTCCGCAGACAAAAAGCACCACCGGATGTTAAAATCAATTTTATAGATATTGCCAAGAAAGAAGTTCAACTGCGATTCGAATACCGCTCGTACCGCCCCAGAAAACTGGAAAAAATTGCCTGTCAGATTATAGTTAATGATAATAAGGAAATTTCAATAGATTCTGAACCAAAATTACAGTTTGAATCTTTTTCTACTGAAATCATTACATTCAAGAAAGTGAAACTGAATGTCTTTGAGCCCGGCCAGAAACAAATTCGTTATTTGCTGGATTGTGAGGTTGATTATGATACCGGTAAGGAATTTGCTGTTAAAAGGTCAGCACTTTATCTGGTTCCCGGCTCAGTTAATCAGTATCGATAAAACTTATTGGTTGATTTTGTTGAATATTTTTATTTTCTTTCGCATGAAAACATTCGGGAAAAGTCGTTTGAGGAAATATTGTATTCTTGAGTCTTTGTGACTGATAATCATAAATTGTTTTTTCTCAATTCCAACATAAATATCTTTAGCCACATCTTCTGCACGAACTCCTGAGTTTTTCATTTGTTTTTCTACAAAACTTTTAGTTTTATCAGAAGCTGAATTCATGCTTTCAACCAGGTTTGTCGGGAAAAAAGCAGGGCAAGCAACACTCACGCCAATTCCAAACTGATTTAACTCTCCATGCAGTGTTTCCGAAAATGCAATCACTCCGGCCTTGGCGACATTGTATGACATCATTCCGGGCATCAAAGCAATTCCGGCAAATGATGCAATATTGACAATATGTGCCTGTTGGTTTTGTTTGATGAGTGGTAAAAAGGCTTTTGTGATGTGGATGACGCTCATTAGGTCCAGAGAAATCAGCCGTTGCCACTCTTCGTAAGTCGTTTGAGGCAATGTTCCCGCACTGGCAACACCAGCGTTGTTAATTAAGACATCTATATTTTGATGATTTGACTGAACCTCTTTAAATAAACTCTCAATATCATCAATGCTTCCGATATTGCAATGGTAATACTCAGCCTGATAGCCTTGTTGTTTTAGTTCTTCGACAAAAGTAAGTCCTGACTCATCTTGAATATCTACCACCAAAACATTATAGTTTTTCTCGGCAAAGAGTTGAGCCATCGCTTTACCCAAGCCACTGGCGGCTCCTGTTATTAATACATTTTTCATAGAAAGGATTGTAAAGGAATAAAGTTATAAAATCGAATGAAGCGACCATAATTAACAGCATGATTGCTAAAGATTATCTGTAAACCATCAGTTAATCAGGTTAAAATCCATCCATGAAAAATATTTTTGCCAATTGCACATTTTTAAAATCGGCTCACATCGTTTCACAACTACCGGATGATATCGGTTTGGAAATTGCTGTTGCCGGGCGATCCAACGCCGGAAAATCAACCACTATCAATGCATTAACCGGCAATAAAAAAATGGCGAAGATTAGCAAAACGCCTGGAAGGACACAGTTACTGAACTGTTTTGATTTGGGTGATAATCGTCGCTTAGTCGATTTGCCCGGTTACGGATATGCCAAAGTGCCTGTTAAGATTAAACAACATTGGGACAGAGAAATTGAGCAATATTTGCAGAAAAGAAAAAGTCTGATTGGTGTTGTTGTAGTCATGGATATTCGTCATCCTTTAAAGGATTTTGACAAACAGTTTTTGTATTGGGCGGATCAGTCCGGTTTGTTTTCGCATGTTCTGCTGAATAAAGCGGATAAATTTAAATCCGGCAAGCAGAAAGCGGTTTTATTACAAGTTAAAAAAGAATTAGTTAACATTTCCAGAACTTCCACCGTGCAAATCTTTTCCGGTTTGAAAAAAGAAGGCATTGAACAATTGTCACAAACACTTTATTCCTGGTTTAACGATCCGGGTGTTGTTCATTTAGAGCAACAAAATGAGGAGCAGGATGGCGAATAAACTTTTACAGGGTTTATTGTCGATAGAGTTCTTCTCAGGACCAGAAAACAACCCAAAAAGAGAGTTGTTGCAATCTGAAATCAAGCAACTTAACGAACAAATTAGTAAAGAGTTGCAAACAATCTTACCAAATCTAAAGAGTAGCTCCTATGCCATTGCAGGCGGTCTGTATCAAAGCAATGACATTCTACAACAGGGTTTCCCAATACACTCACAAATTCGCCAATATCTGAATGCCGCATTGAAAGGTGAAAACAACAAGCGTAATCAATTGATTATTGGTGCGAATGCCCAAGGCTTGCCGGAGGGGTTGCAAACTAAAGGTTCCAATTCAGGCTCGCCATTGCTGTTGATACCTTTTGTTGTATTGACAGAAAACGAACAAACGCAAAGTGTTTTTGAAAATGAGCTGATGCATAAGGGCATGGTTTCAAGGGAATTATTTTTACAACTGCAAACTACTTTGGGTGCCAAAATACGACACGCGAATTTTATGACTGTGCTGGATTTGGCTGCAATGATGCACAATAATTATCAAATGATGGGATTTGACGGGCTGTGGGAAATTCTGGAAGAGTCTCTTTTTAATACAGCTCCTGAGAAAAAAGTGATACTACCTCAAGGGAACGAGTTCTATCTTTCCAAAAAAATTGTATTCACACCTTTTTACACGTTCCATTATTGGCAATCTCTCAAGCAAGCGCATAATGGTGAAAATGAAAAAAAATCCTATATGATTTATACACAAATCCAAAGGCAATACGTCTCGACGCTAACCGAACATGGTTTGGATGTGCGTCAATTTTTACCAAGCTCTGATGTTTCAAAAGAGAGCCATATGTGTTTCGCAACTCTTGATAAGTTTAGAGTTGAAGGTGACTACTACCACGAAGTGATAAAGGCGATTTCTAATCGTGAAACCTGCAAGATTGAAAAGCATGAGCATCAACATTTGGGGTTGCTGTTCTATAAGCTCGCCGACAAAAGTGGCGGATTGGAATATTACTACCCTTTAACTGCTCAAGGTGTAACTAGTCTAAAGTTAATTTTGGCAAGTTGATTTATTTCCAGCGTTCGAGTTTTCTTATACTTTTGCTAAAGAACCCAGCCAAAAACTTAGGAAAGCCCATCTCAACCATTTTCTCTTTTGATAGTTGTTTCATTTGGTCTACAGTAAAATCCGGTTGTTTAAACTGACCGTTTTCAAAACAATAGCTGCAAAACATAGTGTTTTTAGTGCCATCGGCATTGTGAGAACCGCCTTGTGGGTCTTTTTTCAGTGGTATTCCGCAACTTTGACAATTCTTGTATATTTTTGACATGTTCCCCTCTTTTTGTATTCTCAATAACTATTTTTCCGGCGGTTCAAATTTATCAATCAGATAAAGTGGTCGCCGTTTATTCTCTTCAAATAAACGCCCTAAATATTCTCCTATGACACCTAATGCCATAAGTTGAATTCCGCCTAAAAATAAAATTACAACCATTAATGATGGATAACCGGGTAAATCATTACCGAATATAAGTGTTTTGACAATAATAAAGCATCCGTATAAAAACGCAAATAACGCCACCGAAACGCCAATCCAGGTGGCAAATCTCAACGGCATGTACGAAAAAGAAGTGATTCCATCCACCGCAAAAGAAAACAATTTGCGAAAATTCCATTTGGTTGAACCTGCAACACGCTTTTTGCGATCAAAATAAATCGCCTTTTGCTTATAACCCACCCAGGCAAATAAACCTTTCATAAAACGATTACTTTCTCTGAGTTTGCGCAAAGCTCTAACCGCTTTCATATCCATTAAACGATAATCGCCGGTATCCTTGGGAATTGAAATTTTACTCATCGAGTTGATAATTCGGTAAAACCATGAAGCCGTTGCCTTTTTCATGTAGGTTTCACCTTCGCGTTCATTGCGAGTGGCATAAACCACATCATATCCCTCATGCCACAAATCAAGCATTTCAGGGATCAGTTCCGGCGGGTCTTGTAAATCCACATCAATTACCACCACAACTTCGGCATCGGCATAATCCAACCCAGCAGTCAATGCGTACTCCTTGCCAAAGTTGCGTGAAAGTGTCAGATATCCGACTCTTTTATCTTTATGTTGAAGAAATTCAATATGTTTAACTGTTCCATCGGTTGAACCATCATCAACAAACAAAATGGTCCAATCGGCATCACAAGTTTGAAAAACCTGTTTCATTTTTTCATAAAACAAGTCCACCACTTCCTGCTCATTAAAAACCGGTACTATTATTTGTAAATCAGTCATGTTCGTCATTATAGCTAAATATTTCTTTGAATAAATACTTTTCGTTATTGACTTATACAAAGTCAATCTCTACAATTGTCGATGTTAAAACTACAAATGTAGAGATATGAAATTGTCAGAGTTTGAATTGGAAGTAATGACTTTATTTTGGAAAGATAAATCATCCACTGCGCCGGAAATCCATCGGAAGATTTCAAAAAATAAAAAAGTAACCTATTCAACGGTCAAAACGATTATTGATCGTCTCGAACAAAAGTCAGCATTAAAGCGAGTAAAAAATTTTGGTCGAACCATAGTCTATTCTCCTGCTGTTAAGCAAGAGGAGTTGCGAAAGCCATTGATTAAGAAGTTTATTGATAAAGTATTTTCCGGTAACCCACGATTGCTCATCAATCACTTATTGGAAGAAGATCAATTGTCGAAAGAAGATATTGAGTATTTAAAAACTATTATTAACAAAAAGGGGAAATAAGTTGTTTTCATATTTTTCGGTAAATTTATTTCTGAGCATTGCGACGCTTTTTTACTTATATTTACTCAAATCTTCACCATACAGAGTGCGATTCAGACTCATAATGCTGGCATTGGTCAGTTGGCTTATTCCGTATGGTGTTTTAGATGATGTATTTGCAGAGAATAGTTTCTTAACAGTCAAAATAGTTTCCGAATTCAGCCAAAACCTGAAGCAAGCGACCAATATACCGAGCCTAGAAACCAAACTGGTATCTTTTGAAAATGTATTCTATTTACTTCTATTAAGCGGACTTATCCTTTTTTTAGTCGATATCATTCGATATAAACAAAAAACCAGAAAGGTTAGGTTACGTTCTAAGTATTTGTACGAGACTAAGTCAATTCCAGTATTTTTAATTCCGGATTCTGATGAAATATTTACTGTCGGGTTTCTTAAACCAAAAATTTTCGTAGGAGAAAAATATACAAAACTCAAAGAGTTTGAAAGTATTATTTTGCACGAAACCCAACATGTTTTGCATAAAGATTCGCTTTGGCTAATTCTCATTACTTTTATTCAAAGGGTTATGTGGTGGAATCCGCTTGTTTTATTACTGGCGAAACTAAGCAGAGAATACATTGAATTGAGTTGCGATTCCGCCTGCAAAGACAAAACTGCGAATGGTCAATATCAGCAGGATTTAGCACAAATTTTAATGCGCAAAAATCACGACAATCTATTGGTCAATAGCTTTTTCGGAAAATCAAAATTTAATGTATTTCGAGTTAAACAACTATCAGAGGAATTTAAAATGAATAAAGTAAATAAAATAACCCTATCATCAGCATTAATTATACCTGTGTTTATACTAACCTTCATGTTGAGTATCAACTCAACTTCAGCAAAAAAGCTGGAAGAGGAACCTTTTGCCTTAGCAGATAATCAAGTTGATTTAATACTAAAAATTTCTCTCGAAACTAAAAACACGGACAATACAATTTCGATCAAAAGGATTGAATCAAGAGTGATAGCAAAATTTGGAGAGTTTGCAGTATTAAGATCTGACAAGGCTGGTTTGGAGGTATCGATAAAACCATCAAAATTGATGGAGAATCAGATATTTTTAGAAACTAAAGTTACAATTATAAGCGAAGAAGGAAATTCAATCCAAACTCCATCATTAATGACTACAAATGGTATAGAATCTAAAATCGTAATAGGTGATGGCGATCAAAATCTAGAGTTAATTGTTTTACCTGTTTTTAATCAAATTTAAAAAAACTAATAGTGTTAAAGACTAAAGGTCTTTTTAATAAAGCCAATATTGCTGGTTAATACTGCAAAAACAAATCCAATAATAACTCCAATTGTGTTTACCTGAAAATCAGCAATATCTGCCGAACGGAAACTGGTCATGGATTG
>JAGRJP010000093.1 GCA_020442665.1 Lysobacterales bacterium | reverse complement strand
TTTAATTTAATAATTTTTGAACACCTGAATTATATCAATTGATAATCATTTTCAATTGATACAGGTCAATTGACATTTTTTTGAAATGAAGAGATTTATATATTTGTTGTCAGTTGAAGATATAAAAGAGGCAATTTGCGTGGCAATTCTTCAACTCGTTTGATATGTATAAACGATTTTGAGCCAAAAATGTAAGGTAAGTAATCACTACTGTATTGATCAATTGAAACACAGAATGGTTTCAGACCGGAATGCTTTGCTTCAAGAATCGCTCTTTTGGTGTCTTCTATACCATATCTGGATTCATATTTGTCTAAATCATTAGGCTTCCCATCTGTAAGAATTAGTAAAAGTTTCTGAGCCGTTTTCTGCTTTTTCAAATTTAAAGTGGCGTATCTTATTGCTGCGCCCATTCGTGTGAAATAACCGGGTTTTATGGAATTAATTTTGACAACAACATCATTGTTGTACTTTTGTTCGAAATCTTTGATTGGATAATAGCGTATATGTTCTCTGCGCTTGCTGGAAAAACCTGCTATCGCGAATGGGTCATTGCAGGAGTTAAGACTTTCTGCAAATAAAAATAGAGATTCGCGAATGATATCAATTATTTTTTTATCATTGTTGGCATAGGTATCAGTGGATAAAGATAAATCAGCCAAAAGTAAACACGATAAGTCTCTGTATGTATTTTTTAGTTGTCTATAAAGTTTGGGATCCGTATTCAGTTTTCCCAGTAGTTTATCTGTATTGAAGTTGATGTAACTATTGATGTCTATTTCATCACCGTCAATTTGGTTGTTAAACCATTGTCTTTGTGGACGTATCCTATCAAATTGACGACGAAGTTGAATTGCTTGTCTCTTGAGAGACGCGGGTAAGTTATTGTTGGTCTCAAGTTTTGATTCCATCAAAAATAAGGAACAAAACTCCTCTTGCAGAGCATTCTGTTTGTAATCATATTCGGGTAATAAAATTTCACCGGAAATCTTTTGATCATCATATTCTTCTGACGGAAAATCTAAATCCAGCTTAATTTTGTGGCTTGTTTCTCCTGTTGTAAGACTCAAATGATCTAAATCTTCAGCAGTATCTAATGCATCATCATCTTTAGTATCATCAGGAGAACGATCTAAATTTATGAATTCAGACCATGAAAATAGACTTTCCAGCCGAAATGATAACAACCCTCCTTTCGATTGATTCTCTTCAATTTGTTCCGCTTTGAATTTTTTTTTGAAATTGTGTTTATTTACATCGTTATATTTAGAATCATCAACAGTTTTATCCAATTCTGTTCTGGACTTTCTTTTGAGTTGAGGAGCATCATATATCCAAAGCGGAACCACTTGAGGAGTGAATCGTGATTTTGGAATAAACTTAATTTGATTGAAAGGATTTTTCAAGCTCTCAATTATTGTTGTCTCAAGAGCATGAAGATCCAAAGGTAATTTCTCAATGTTTAGTCTTTGTTTTAAGTGCTCAGCGACTAACTTATTGTATTTTTTCTCTAGTCCTGGCCATTGATTTAATACTTCTTGAGACAATTTCTGATTACGAATAATCCATGTCTCTTTGTTGGTTTTTTCTTTGCCGAAACTTGCCAGAGCTGTCAACCAGATATACAAGTCTTTATTTAAGCTTTCATTGTTAAAACAGGAAATCACTGAGGGCAAGAAAAATTGCTCACTGCCAAAGTGAGGCAACTCAATTCTTTTGTTTGAACCTGCTATTTTCTGCAAGAATTTTTTATAGCCATAATTCTTTAATGCCACTGAAGATTCAATTTTGTAAGATTTATCTCCACCAAGGGCTCTAAAAAAAACTCCGAGTTGAGACTTGAATCCGCTTAGTTTTACCTGAGATTGAGGATAACTTAAAGTTGATTTTCTGATAATAAAATTATGCCATTTTTCGCCAACCCATTCTTCCATGACTATTGCTCCTTGTCTCCAAAACAGTTGCTTGGAATATCTGTTTTTTTACCAAAGTCTCTTTCTGACTTATCCAAAGCACAATCGTCGATTAACATTTTCAAAAGAGGAGGCTTGCTATTTTTTTGCTGGACACGAGTGCATGCGTTGATACATTCAAAACATTGAGTGCAAGTAAAAATTTTACGTTTTATTGATCTTGGTTTGACTCTCATCGGACAGGAGTGTTCGCATGATTTATCACAACTGATACAGTCTTTAGCATGCTCAGAATCATAACCGACAACCATGGCTTTCTTATTTCCCATCCAAACCAGAGACTGAAAGACACCAACAGCGCATGCATATCGACAAAATAAGTGCCTTGCGAGGGTGAACTCAATAACAAAACCTATTGTCACAGCAATCAAAAAAATACTCTGGTTACGAGTAAAATTTAGATTCCATAAATTGGAGTAAATCTCTGATGGAGTCAATAAATATGTCAAAGCCAATATTGCCCAGATAAATGCAAATAGTACAATCATAAAAATTGTAGGAATCCACCACCATTTATTTATTGGAGCTGATGTGCCATCCAATTGTTTTTCGGGAAGTTTAGACTCCCAGATACTTGGTTTTCCTGATGCTATCCTCATGAAAGAATTAATATATTCAACCACTGTAAAATGAGGGCACAGCCAACCACAATAAAGCCGGCCCCAGCGCCATGCAATTAATAAAAATACAATAGCAACAGCCAGAATCGGACCTAATACATAAGAAATGATTCGTTTAAAAAATAGAAATGTATCCGCATCAGCATTAGCTAGATCTTGTAAATTGAGTTTTAAATCATTCCCAAATAGTATGAAGTGCCCGTAATTTAAGTCCAGCCTGAAAATATCAAGAACCGGTGTCAATGCAAATAGAATAAAAAAGCCAGCCTGATAAGCTAATCGTTTGTTTAATCGCTTTATCATTTACAGAACTTCCCAATGACTGGATAGCGGTAAACCTGATCAGAGTTAGTTTTAGTTATACCTAAAATAGCAGGAACAAAGAATAAAGGAACTAAAACCATATAATAAATTTCGCCGGCAATTAATGTGAAAGTGCTATTGAATCCAAAATAGAATAGGACTGAAATTACAATTGCGACAAAAACAATTGTACTGATCGTTGCTAGAATCAATGCTTCCTTGACAGATATTCTAACCATATCGTTTGGGGATTTTTTATTTTGAAACCAGTGAATCAAAATAAAGGGATATACCATTGGAAAAAGGAGATTAAGAATTACCATAACGTGTGACAAGTAAGTTTTGGTCTTTGTTTGCATTTATTTTTTCAGGTCGGAAACTTGGCTTTTACAACTTCTACTAATGCCTCAATCACATCTTCATCATCTGTCAATGGTTCGATAATAGCAGTTTGGCAGGCTTCTAAAATTGAAATTCCGCTTTTAATTAAGTTCCCTGCATAAATTAATAAACGAGTTGAGGCTGATTCTTCTAAATCAAAGTCCTTAAGTTCTCTCAAACTGTTTGCTAATTCAGCTAACTGTCGCGCAGTTTCAATATCAACATTGGTTTCAGATTTAATGATTTCTGTTTCCACTTTAATTGCCGGATAATCAAACTTCATTGAAATGAATCTTTGTCTTGTTGATGGTTTCATACCTTTCAACAGGTTCTGATAACCCGGATTATAAGAAGCAATAAGCATGAATTCATCTGGTGCCTGTAGTATTTCTCCGGTTCTGTCTATCGGTAAAATTCTCCTGTCATCGGTTAACGGATGAATAACAACGATTGTGTCTTTCCTAGCTTCCACAACTTCATCCAAATAGCATATCGCACCTTCACGAACTGCCTTTGTTAATGGCCCATCCTGCCAGTAGGTTTTTCCATCTGCAATTAAATGGCGACCAAGCAAATCTGTAGCGGTTAAATCTTCATGACAGGCAACCGTGTACAGTTTCCTCCCAAGTTTCTCCGCCATGTATTGAACAAAACGGGTCTTACCACAACCTGTAGGACCTTTTAACAGAACCGGAAGTTGGTTTTTCCAGGCCTGTGTACATAACTCAACCTCATTATGTTGCTGAATATAAAATGATGATTGCTTTGTGGGTTTTAACTCAATTGTTTTCATGCTTAATTTTAGTTTTGATTTAAAAACTTTTGTATTTGCTTACAAGGAGAACATTACTTTATTAGTAACTTCTCCTTGTAAACGTAACATCCATCTCCTATGTTTGGGACGGTTGTTTGTCTTTTATGAAAAAGCTGGCTAAATAGACTAGTAGACCAATCAAGAAAACCAAACCTGCAGCTTCTCTTAACCAATAAAACACCTGTACTTTTTCCTGAACAACCATAAAAGGCATAGGAGTATCAGTCAGACGTTGCAGATAAACTTGCAAAATCCCTGCACCGGTTAAGAATAAAGTGATAAAGACCATTGCAATAGTCATTAACCAGAATGACCACATCTCTGCAACTTGTGCTCTCTCGGGATTAGCTTCTCGTCCTCTCATTTTAGGCATGGCGTAGGAAATAATGGTCAATACCACCATGACATAAGCACCATAAAATGCCATGTGGCCATGCGCTGCCGTAATTTGAGTTCCGTGTGTATAGTAATTGACCGGTGCTAATGTGTGCAGAAATCCCCAGACTCCGGCACCAAGAAAAGACATCACACCAGTACCAAGTGCCCACAAAGTAGCCACTTTGTTTGGGTGGTCACGTCGGCGTTTGTTGACCACATTAAACGCAAACAAAGTCATCATAAAAAATGGTATGGGTTCTAACGCTGAGAATACAGAACCAACCCATAACCAATAACTGGCTGTTCCAATAAAATAAAAGTGATGACCTGTTCCCAAGATACCGGTAATTAAAGCCATGGCAACAATAATATATAACCACTTCTCAATCACTTCTCTGTCAACACCTGTTACTTTAATCAATACAAAAGCTAACAAAGACGCTAATATTAGTTCCCATACTCCTTCCACCCAAAGATGAACAACAAACCACCAGAAGTATTTGTCAAGAACCAAATTATCAGGAACATAAAACGCAAAAAGGAAAAAGACTGCCAGACCAAGTAAGCCGGTGAGTAAAACCATGTTTATAACCGTTTTACGACCGGACAGAACCGTCATTGAAATATTGTATAAAAATCCCAAGGCGACAATAACTATTCCTATCTTGCCAATAGTTGGTTGTTCTAAAAACTCACGCCCCATGGTTGGAAAAACTTCATTTCCGGTAATTTCTGCTAATTTCGCATAAGGAATCAACAGATAACTAGCAACAATCACAGCACCTGCAACCAAAAATATCCAGAATAATATTTTTGCTAATTTTGGAGAGTGTAACTCTCTTTGGGACTCTTCAGGGACAAGATAATATGCTGCACCCATAAATCCAAATAAGAGCCAAACAATCAATAAATTGGTATGTACCATTCGAGCGATATTAAACGGAATGTAAGGGAATAAAAAATCGCCCCAGACATATTGTAAACCTAAAATAATACCAAACAGTATCTGACCCACGAATAAAGAAATAGCAGCAATAAAATACAGTTTAGCAACTGATTGTGATTCATATTTCATTTTCATGATTATTACCCCTGTTTATTCGGTGGCCAATTATGAGTTTTAATCCCATTGGCATATTTTAAAAAATGAGCTACAGCTTCCAAATCCTCTTCGGTCAGATTGAACTGAGGCATACTTCTACGCCCCGGTATTCCGTTGACCGGACGAGATTTAATGAATGCTTTGATGGCTTCAGTGTTATTTCCAAAACGCTCATAGACGTTTCCTAATTCAGGTGCAAAGTAAGCACCTTCACCCAATAATGTATGGCAACCGACACAATTGTTGTGTTCCCAGACCAGCTTTCCTTTAGCAACAACATCGGTCAACTCGACACGATTATCTGTTTCCGGAAGCCGCTTAACAGTATCCACAGTGAGACCTATGAATAACAGGAGGAAAAATACAGAACCCCCGTAATAAATATTTCTCGCCATGCCCTTAGTGAATTTTTCTTTCATAAGAACCTCTTCTATTAACAAACTAACACCGCAATGATATGACTTAACGGGATTTATTGAATTGACCTAAATCAATTCAACAAATCTAGCAGTTTAATTTTTGGTTGTTATAAGGAAACAAAGAGGTTCTCAATAACTGAAAACCTCTTTGCAATTTTGGTAAGAACAAGACTCAGAAATCTGCACTCAACATGAACCAGAGTTTCTCTGTGTCAGTAGCAAAATCTTTAGCATCAAAGAAGGCGGCTTTAACCAATAGTGATACATTTTTATTGAGTTTTCGCCCAATAGAAAAATCAATTTCATCGCCATAGTTCAAATTTGAGTCTTGTGCTTGAAAATCATGATAAACCGCTTGCCATGCAAAGCCATGAGTATTACCTTTCAATCCTATGAAGGTATCTTCCAACCCATCAGCAGGAGTATTCAAAAACTTATCTGCCCAACCATTAAATGCATGTAATGTTGCCAAAGGAGTTCTAAACATCGCTCCGGCATTATTTTTATCACCTTCAAGAACTTCATAGCCACCAAACAAATCTATTTTTTCGAATTTATAACTTCCGTCTAGACGCCAATAGCTTGCTGAATAATCAACCGGATTATTGTGAGCATCTGACTGTTCAGATAACTCGATACCATAGCTAAAATCATCGAGCTTGCCTTGAAATTTGACACCATAAGTAGATGTGGAGAATGAAGGGATATCTTTATTGTCAATATCGTAATAATAAGCTGTCAATTTACCAATATCCTGAAAATCATTGGACCAGTTCATCAAAATTGTATCTGTATCATTATCTCCTGCCGCGACATCATCTCCAAAAATTCGATTGATGTTGTTAATATAAGCCAAAAATAAATTTGACTGAGCGATAGGAATTGTTGATGATATTCCATCATAAGTCTGCTCATTCTGTCTCCAGCCAACACCACCGACAAATCTTTGGTTATCAAGGAGAATTCTTTGACGTCCAAGTTTGACTTGACCTCTCTCGGAAAAGCTATAATTTATCCATGCTTGATTTATTTCAGTTCCTTGCGGATCTGCAACAACAGGATATTGTGAATTTCCAGGTGAATTGCCGGCGCCGGCATCATAATTATCAACAAAAGCCTCAAGAATATTGTCAGCTTCAATGAAGAAGCTAAATCCATTGTATTCGCTGGTTTTATAATTCAAACGAGTTCTCAAAGTTGACGCATTGGCGTTCTTTGCGAATCCGTCCTGATCGACGATTTCATAACGATATCTAAATGAAAGACTGGACTCTCCTTCACTTAAGGAATCTAAAAAATTATCAGCTGCACTGCCTGAGTTTAAAACTCCAATTAATGCTAGCGTTAGTACTTTATGTTTCATTTTCTGCTCCAAAATTGTTATATCAGATATGAGTTACCTCATTTACATGAAACAATTTTAGAACCACAAAATAAAATAGCATTGATGTAAGTCAAATGGAGCTTTTAGCCGATAAAAATGTAAAACTAAATTTCTTCCAATTCAACCATTCTCTTGAGCATGAAAATATTATGTAAATGAATATGATTATCTTGAATGGTTATGAGACCTCTTTCTTGCAGAGACTTCAAAACTCGAGACAATGTTTCCGGCTTAATTGACAAACGAGATGCAATGTCTCTTTTAGGGACATCAAGCTCCAAATCATAATCGTTTGATGAGATGTTTTTGACGTGTGATAAAAAATAATCAATAATTCTGAATGATGCATTGTGTAGGGTGAGCTTGTCAAGCTCTGATAGCATCCAATGCAATCTCCTTGATAGGTGAGCAAGCATTTTCAATGTCAGATCACTATCATTTTTCAGAATTTTAATGAATTCCTTACCATTGATTGCAACCAGAGTGCTTCTTTTAATCGCAGAAACAGAAACAGGATACTGAGGCACCCCCATAAAGATTGCAGCTTCAGCGAATGTTCTTCCGGGACAAACAACCTCTATTATTTTTTCATCGCCATTTCGCGTGTTACGTGTTAATTTTACCGCACCATCGCAAACGTAATAAAAACAGTTTAAAGGTTCACCCTGTTGAAAAATAATTTGATCCTGTGAATACTCTTTACAATATGAAAATGTGAGCATTTGTTCGATATGTTCATCTCCAAGCATTTGAAACAAAGGATTTTGTCTCATAGCTTGATAGATTGGAGCATGTAAAACTTTATCTAACATATCATTTTAAGATTTAATAAAACTCAGATTAATGTATGAATGATATTACAGAAAAGCAAAATTAAATATATTTATTAAAAAATAATTTGGTTTTGAATTTGAGAATGCAACTTAAACTCTTTAAAAAATTGCATTCTCAATGATATAGATGTGAAATGAATAAAATTAATTATTCTGTCTAAAGCGTGACAAATACCAAAAATAAAGTACCGGTATCACAATTA
>JAGRJP010000092.1 GCA_020442665.1 Lysobacterales bacterium | reverse complement strand
ACAAAGTCGTAAGTATCTTCTAAAATGAACTCGTCAATCCCAACTCTGATTGGAGCCAAACGGCAGGACAGCCGTTTTACCACGCGAAGCGAACCGCAGGGCTTGTAGAAGGAGCTAAATGATAATCCAGTCATTTAATGTTACTTTTCTTGCTTGTCCAAGAAAAGTAACTCAAAAGAAAGACACCCCGACATTTAGGCCAAAGGCTTCCTTCGATGCTCGGTAAATTTGGCGTTCGCTAAACTCGCTATGCTCGAACAAAAGCGAACTTGCTTCCAAATTTTCTTGCGCGTCTCAGCGAAATGTAAGGGGAAACTATATCATTACCGATTCAGATTGAATACAAATATCAAGATTGTCATATTGTCACACATAACATTTCTGCTAAGTGTTCATCTTTAGCGATGTTCAAACATAGATAACGAAAAACTTAAGTACATTGTTATATGTTATCGAAAACGCTAGACAAATGCGGCTCTGCCCTAGTAAACCATTGCTGATGATCACGCATTGTATAAACGTACTGCATTTCTTCTTCAAGTGAGGTTTGTCGGCGCATACGATCTGCAACTGAAATTTCTATTCCACGACGTTGAACTTCTAGCAAAGCATCACACACATCTGAACCAAACAAGAATTGAGCTTCAACGACGGCAGCCCTAAACTGAGCTTCTATTTCCAGTGGGACATTATCAGATTGCCAACATTCAAATACATACTTAATTGATTTTTGATATACATCAAATCTTCTATCAAAGAGTGCAATCTTTGTATTTCTTCTTTCGACTAAGTATTGTCTGAAAGCAATGTAAACCGCTAATACAGCAACAGTCGGTGCTAACGCACCTGATGTAAACTTTAAAATAGATTCAATGCTCATTTGATGTTTACTCTGTAACTTATCTATTTACCTCTTTATAGATATGATTAATCATTATAGAAATTGATTACTTCTGGTCATATGATTGATAACGTAACTAATTGAGAATTTAGCTAATTACACAGCTTTCAATTATTAAGTAAGTTTAGTGTAAGATAATTAAAGCGACAGGTCAAATAATCTCAAATTAAAACTCAACTGCAAATGTCAATGTCCTCCCCCCTTAACTCTCACCGAAATATTTTTTGAATAATTTGGAAATACGTTTGCTTAAGTCTGAATGTCGCTTGCGACATGAGTTTCAAGCAAACGCCAAATTTGAGGATATATTTTGGGAAGCCGTAGGCTGAGAGTTTGGGGTGTGTTTTGTGTTACTTTTCGCACAAGCAAAAGTAACGAAAAGAAGAATACTGAAATAAATTCAGCATGACTAAGTGAATCTTTTCCGCCATCTCGACTAAGCGATGTGCGCGGAGAGATCTCACAATAGATTTCTCCACTCGTTTTACTCGGTCGAAATGACGAGTTTTATTAAAAACGCTCAGGATGACATAAAAAAAGCCCTCTTTCGAGGGCAAAGGGAGGAGTGATAATAATGAAATAAAATTTATTTGTTAATACTCAGCGACTTGCACGTCAACTCTGACTCTCACACGTTCACCGGGATGGTTTTGCATGGTTGTGTGATAGACTTTGCGATCATATTCATAAGCCACATCGTATCCAACTATACGTTGCTCCGGAATGTATTCAGTCTCTGTGTAGCAATAGCCACCACGATTATCGTGACGATTGTTGCCATAGCGATAGTCACGATTATGTTTTTCCGCATTCGCTCCTATAGCTGCACCTACAAAAACTCCGGCAGCTGTTGATGCTTTGCGACCATTGCCTTTGCCAAAACGGTTGCCGATAGCACCACCAATAATTGCACCTAAAATAGCTCCACCGCCACTGGCTCTTTGGGTGCGATAATCGCCATGATTTCTGTTGTATCTGTTATCTCTTGTACAAACTTGAGTTTCTTGAGGAATCTGATAGGTTTCATAAATGGGTTCGACATTGACAACCCTGGCATATGAATAATCAGAATCATAACGTCCTGCACTCACCGCTGTCGCCAAAGATAAAATCGCAATACCTGATAATAATTTTTTTACAGTTTTCATAACAACTTACCTCATAGAGTTTTATTGAAGTGTGCTCAGTTTATAAAAATGTCAATGAATGAAAGCTGAATGGAATAAATTTGTTTTATTGGCCAGTTTCTTGCCATTTATTTTATTTGTAATAGAATTCGTGTGTGTATTTGCACATATTTCATGGGTAGTCAAAATGAACACTTCACCGACAAATTCAGATTCCGGCACTCTTCGAGTTTTAGCGCAAGCAATTGCTAAGTTGATTTTGAAGTTCCGGTTTTCCAGAAGCCGTTTTCTTACTTTGTTAGATGAAGAATTAGTCTTACAGGCTAAGAATAATGACCCGCAAGCCAACAATGTGACTTTGTCAATCCGTACTGGAATCAACAGGCGATACATTCCGCAGTTGCTTAGTGGTGAAACCATGCACTCCAAACCTGAAAGACTTAAAATGATTCTGGAAGATTTGAAGTGGACTTCACAAAAGCATTATCAATCAGGAAGAGTTCCGCTAAAAGGTTCTTATAAAACTTTTGAAACCATCTGTGAAATCAGAGCTTCCGGCACATTAACCTACAAAGCGATTTTGGAGGAGTTAATGAAACAAGGTAAAGTCAAAGTGGTTGGAAATGAAGTCGAAATTATTTTAAATAATTCTGAAGAAGATAACAAACATAGTAAATTTGCCAGAAATTCGGTTGAAAAAGTTTTTTTTACCGTTGAAGAAATTATTCAATCAGAAAAAAACTAATTAGGAGGATTATTTGCGATACCGTGTGGAACATGACCGGTCGTCAGTTTTTTGCGACTGGCTGATTTGACATAAACCAGTTGGTCATCGAAGAAAATATCTGCTTTAAAAGCCTGTAAAAATTCCGTTTTATCCAAACCACCCAGAAACAGTGCTTCGTCAATACGAATTCCCCACTTTCTCAATGTCAGAATAACGCGCTTGTGTGAAGGAGCGGAACGTGCCGTCACCAAAGCGGTACGGATTGGAGTTTCATCCACTTTGAATAACGATTGCAATTGATGTAGTGCAATTAAAAACGGTTTGAATGGACCTGCATTTAAAGGAATCTCGGCATTTTTCTGTTCATTCTGTTTAAATGCCTCCAAGCCTTGTTGCTTGTAAATTTTTTCAGATTCATCGGAAAATAACACCGCATCACCATCAAAAGCAATTTTGACTTGAGATTCACCGTCCGAATCCAGTTCGATATTGCGAGTCATTAAATGAGCTGAAGCATATCCGGCCTGCAATGCCAGTTCGACATCTTTGTTATGAGCTGACAAGAATAAGTGTGCACCGAAGGCCTTCAAATAAGAATATGGTGATTTACCATTAGAAAAAGCCGCTCTTTCAATCGCCAAACCATAATGTTGAATGGAGTTAAAAATTCGCAAACCAGTATCGCCGTTATTTCTGGATACCAGAACCACTTCGACAAGCGGTGTTTCGGTTTCGGGATGTCTGATTGCCAATAGTTTTCTGACCAAATTATAAGCCACACCGGGTTTTAAGGCAATATCTTCATGCTCAAGCTGAAAATGACGATATTCATCGACACCTTTGTTTAAATAAATCTCATGCTCATCACTTAAATCAAACAATGTTCTTGAGGAAACCGCAATCACCAGAAATGGATTGTAAACAGGCTTATTCTTTGATTTAGATGATGAACTGCTCATTGATAATTCGATCTTCTAGACTATGTTCCGGGTCAAAAAGCAATTTCAGTTTGACTGATTTGTCTTCATAAATTTGCACACAATCAACATCCCTGACTTCAAAATTATCAGCTGTGGCACTGACAGGACGTTTGCCGCAATCCTGAACTCTGAATCGAACTTTTGCACTCGCGGGAATCACTGCTCCTTTCCAGCGTCTGGGGCGAAACGCGCTTATGGGAGTTAATGCTAAGATTTCCGAACCCAAGGGCAAAACGGGACCATGAGCGGATAAATTATAAGCAGTTGAACCGGCCGGTGTTGCAACCATAATGCCGTCGCCGACCAGTTGCTCGATTTTTAATTGTTCATTGATATAAACGGAGATTCTTGCCGATTGTCGGGTTTGTCTTAACAATGAAACTTCGTTAATTGCTAAGGCTTCATAACGCTTTCCTTTGGTGGTTGTGGCTTCCATTTTCAAAGGGTGTAAATTTGTGATTTGTGAGCTTTTAATTCTGTCAATTAAATCGTCATCGGAGTAGCGATTCATCAAAAAGCCAACCGTACCTCTTCGCATTCCAAAAACCGACTTGGAATTTGGAATAAAACGATGCAAGGTATGAAGCATAAAACCATCACCGCCCAATGCCACAATGACATCGGCTTCTTCAAAGGAAGTGATAAATTCGCTATATTTCTTTTTCAGAATTCGCAGTGAATTTTGAGCTTTTTGTGAGCGACTGGCAACGATGGATATTTTCATGTCTGAATGATAACACGAAGAAATATAAAGTTTTAATAACTACAGTTCATACCTGTTATTTTTGTTAATCTATTCATCACAATTTCACCTTCTCCAAAACCATAATGTTCGACATTGGGAGTCCATTTCATTTTTATCTCGTTATTGCTCAGTTTGATAAGCTCAATCTCTCCCCACTCTTTAACCTGAACCTGATTTGAATCAAAATAAGGAGGGAAGTCTGTTCCTGTTGTATAGAGAGACGACAAGGTAACTTTATTCTCATCAACTGTACCATTCCCTAATAGCCAAAATTGTTCACCATCTTTATAAGTAAACCATGTCATCAGCACTCTTTCTGCATTACCTCCCAGTATTTCAACTATAATTCCATGACCACTTTGATCCCTATTATAAAATGAGCCACTAAGACAAGCATCTATTGTCCCATTGCTTCTCTTGAAATCAGATAAGTATGTGAATTTTCTTAACATCAACGAACCATCTTCAAATCCTTCTAAATAAGAATCCCATGAAATTTCAGCATGATTAGAACTATTAAAATTTATTGTCATCAATCCCCAAGGATTTGCATTCACGTCTTCACTTTCAAAATTAGGTGGAAAACTTGCTCCGTCAGTAATATATAAATCTACATAAGCAAGATCTTTATTCAGCGGGCCTGTGCCGGTCAACCAAATTGGTACACCCTCACTCATGGTGTACCATGAGATAAACAATACTGGATATCCATTTTGTTTAAGTACTTCCATTTGTACCCCATGCCCGAACTGCTCTGGGTTATTCCATAATCCATTCAAATCAGGATAATAATGTGTCCCAGGCATAAGACTAAAATCAATTCCAGAAATATTGATATCTGTTACAGTGACTATTTCTGATAAACTTACATCACATTCTGAAATTCCACAATTATTCCCACCATAGGCCTGATTCACATAGTGTCTCTCATTATTTGTAATAATTTTGTAAGTACCCGGCGCTAGGGCAGATGTTTTGTAAAAACCTGAATTATCAGTGAAATAACTTTCAAGATACTCTCCAGATTCTGAATATATTTTTACTTCAACATGTTTGATTGCAGTATCTCTGAAATTGTCTTTCACTTGTCCATCTATCGAACTACCTTTAGCAAGAGAGAAATTAATATTCTCTACATCCTCATCGGCAATATTGATTAGACCTGCTTCACTTATATTACAAGAACTGCCACAGTCAATATTTGGATATAATTTATCTCTATAGACTTTTTCCGGATTCAAGTTTCGCAAATCTCCTTCGATAATTTTTCTACTTCCATTATTTGTTCTTACATAGTAATTTCCTGATTTTAATCCCTTTAACTTATAATTCCCTTCAGAGTCTGTTTTGGTTACATCAACAAATTCTTCCTGTTCATTTAATACAACAACCAACATATCCTTTATTCCCGAGTTATCAGTCTCATCAATAACACGACCTGAAATTGATTTTGCAGGGTTCAACCTGAAATTAACTATAGTCTCTGGTTCATCAAGACTTAACTCGACGAGTTGAGCTTTGGAAAAATCACAGTTATTTCCTTCACATTCAACACCAGGAAATATTTGATTGACATAGTTTCTGTTGGATGCGTTCAGGCTGCTAAATCCAGTCTTGATATAATATCTCCCTGGTGGAATTCTGCTCGTCCAATAGTATCCCGAACCCTCATAGTCATAATTACCACCAACATAATTTAAATTTTCATCATAAACTTCAACAAGGTCATAGGAGTACTGTGTATCGTCATCGAGCAACATCTCTCCTGTTTGATTGTCTACGATTGAACCTTTTATCTTTACACCTGGTGTTTTTAATAACATATCAACACCGGTTAAATTTTCTCTTTTAGACACCCTTATCGGATACAAATCATAACTTGTCAAACATTCATGATAGAGACAGTCCAAATCTTTATATGATTTGCGAGTATAGTCATTTTTCATTGCAGACAAGAAATACTCTCCCTCAGCAAGCCCTGAAAACTTATAATCTACATAGTTTTGTTCATTCAAATCAAGATACAAAGTGTATGAATTTAAAAAGTTACGATAAGAACTCCTCAAATGCACAGTAGCAATGTTACCATCTTGATACTCACTTCCCTCAAAACTAATTTTTCCAGATATTGTAGCCCCGTGATTTCTTTGAATATTAACAGTCTTTTTTTCGAATTTACTAAGAGTAATAACTTCTCCTTTTCCCGCTTCAATTTCTAACCAACATACATAACAATCACCAAAACCGTAAATATAACCAACATATGTGTCCTGTTGTGTAATTGTATTATTAGCAAAGGGTTGATGTGAAGTTACAAAAAACTTATATTCACCCTGAGGTAAATATTGGTATAACATTCTTTGCGTATTTACAACACCATTTGCAAAATCTTGTCTCGTATATGAAACAGCTGTTTGCATTTGATTCTCTGAATCTAATATATATGCACCAAGAAAGTATTCACCATTATTATCATTATCAGTAATCACCAATAAAGCAGCTGGAGCCAGTCGAAAATCAATATCTTGTTTTGATTCTCCATTTTCGATATTGATAATACTTTCCATCGGAGGTTGTGGATAGTAGCTCTGAGTTCGCTCATAATTGGCATGCCATAAAGTAGGCAAATAATACGTAGGTTCATTAATATCGGGCTCAAAAGACTTATTTCTAGCCGAAATTAAATATTGACCATCAGCTAAATCATTAAATTCAAAAACCGAGTTTTCAACATTGACAGATTGAATATAACCCCAAGAATCAGTTTCATCAACTCTGCCAATGATACTCAGACTCATATTGGTATTATCCGGTATCAATTCGCCGGAATCAGCATCATACAAAACTCCTGAAAGAGAAGCAGTACCGGATAAAGTTGATAGTCTATTTGTTTCAGTTAATAGCTTTTCATTATTTGTAGGTTCAAAACCTTCGAATAATTGTTCTGATAAGTCAGAAGCATGCGATTGTAAAACAATGACAAAGAACAGGAAGCAAAGATATTTCATTTCTTAATTTCTCACTTTTGATCAAATTTATTTGATATTTCTATTGTGAACTTTCAATTTTACTGTTCAAGTATATCCCATCGTTGATATTTTTGCTCAAGTATTTCACTAATCGTTTTATGTTCCTGAGTGATTCTTTGTACCACATCAGCCTCTTGCTGATAAAAACCGGCTTCCATCATTTGAGCATTGATTTTTTCTAAATCAGCTTCGAGTTTTTCTATTTCCTGAGGGAGATTTTTGAGTTCGTATTGCTCATTAAAGCTGAGTTTGTTTTTTGTACTTTGTTGAGGAGTAGATTTAACAGGTTCAACTTTGGATTGATTTGGTTGTGCCGGTTTTTCATTGCTGCCGTTTGCTCTTTGCCTTAAATAATCCTGATATCCACCAATATATTCCTGCACTTTTCCATTGCCTTCAAAAACATAGGTCTGTGTGGCGATATTGTCGATGAAATTTCGATCATGGCTGATAATCAAAACCGTTCCGGGAAAGTCAAAAAGTTGCTCTTGCAACAAATCCAGAGTTTCTATATCCAAATCATTGGTTGGCTCATCCAGTACCAAAACATTAGCCGGTCGAGCGAACAATCGTGCTAAGAGCAAACGAGAGCGTTCACCACCTGATAATACTTTTGCCGGAGCCATAATTTTTTGCGGACTAAACAGGAAATCCTGCAAATAGGAAATAACATGTTTGGGTTTGCCATTGATTAGAATCTGATCCGTTCCAAGATTGAGATTATTGGCGACGGTATCTTCGAGATTAATCTGGCTTTTTAGCTGATCAAAATAGGATATTTCCAGACCGATTCCGTGTTTAACACTGCCACTTTGTGGTGGAATCATCCCCAAAAGCATATTTACTAAAGTTGTTTTACCGACTCCATTTTTACCGATGATACCAATTTTATCACCTCTGCGGATTTTGGCAGAAAACCCTTCAAATAGAATCTTATCCTCAAACCGACAACTAATATTATGAGCTGTAATGACTTTTTTACCGGATTGCTCAGCCACATTGACTGTTGCTGATGCGTTGTTACCGATGGTTCTTCTTTGTCCTCTGATAAGCCGCATTTTCTTCAAATCACGAACTCTGCCCTCATTTCTTGTACGTCTGGCTTTAATTCCCTGGCGAATCCAGACCTCTTCTTTGGCGAGTTTTTTATCGAATCTTTCGTTTTCTTTTTCTTCGGCATTCAGTCGTTCATCCCGATGTACCAGATATTTTTCATAGTCGCAGTTGTAGGTATAAATCTTTCCCCGATCCAGTTCCAGAATACTGTCAGCAATGTTTTTCAGAAATGATCTGTCATGAGTAACAAACAAGACCGCAACCGAAAGATTCTTGATGAACTTTTCCAGCCATTCAATGGTTTCAATATCAAGGTGATTGGTTGGTTCATCCAGTAATAGCAAGTCGGGATTTTGCACTAAAGCTCGTGCCAATACTACACGACGTTTGACTCCGCCTGATAGCTGATTGAAGTTTTCATCACCGGTGAGGTTTAATTGCGATATGATACTTTCAATTTTATTCAACAAATCCCAAGAGTCATCGATTGTGAGTTTTTGTCCGATTTTTTCAATATTATCAGTATCATTGTGCTTTATGGCTTCATGATAGGCAATGATATTCTCACCGGGTTCACCCAGAGCTTTTGCAACTAAAGCATAGACATCATCGGAATCATCAGCCATGGGAACATTCTGTTCCATCATCGAAACAGTTGCAGAGTTATGAAGACGAATTTCTCCATGTTCAGCAACAATCTGACCTGAAAGCATTTTCATCAGAGTTGATTTGCCTTCACCGTTTCGTCCTATCAAACAAATTTTGCTTCCGGGTTCGATACTGAAACTCACTTGATCCAATATTGGGTTTGCACCAAAGTCCAGAGAAACATCGATAAATGAAATGATTGCCATAATGTGGTTTTATTTTATTAACTGCGAGCGGAACGAACGCAATTCCGATTGCTACTTTTTGCCTTATAAAGTGCTTCATCGGCTCGTTTTATGAGATCATCAATATTTTTATCGATTGTTAATGACTCTGAAACTCCGGCACTGATGGTGTATTTTATCGTATTTGAAGAGGATTGATACTCATGATTTTCAATCTTTTGACGAAAATGATCAATTGCTGAAACTGCATTTGGCAAGCTGGTTCCCGGTAATAGAATTGCAAACTCTTCTCCGCCCCAACGACAAACCTTATCCGTTGAGCGAAACGAGCTTTTCATTAAATTTGCCAAATCAATTAAAATCTCATCACCAACCAAATGCCCGTATTCATC
This sequence comes from Lysobacterales bacterium, assembly GCA_020442665.1. Taxonomy (GTDB): domain Bacteria; phylum Pseudomonadota; class Gammaproteobacteria; order Xanthomonadales; family Marinicellaceae; genus NORP309. The sequence continues at coordinate 1,607 of JAGRJP010000092.1, read as the reverse complement.
GTTGACTTGCTTAAAATAGTCAATATCAATGATTGCCAGTGAAAAGGGGCTAAAATTTTTCTTAGCATTTATAAATTCCAGTTTAATAAAACTGGTAAAAGAGCGTCGATTGAGAATTCCTGTCAGTTCATCGGTACTTGCCTGAACTGCCAACTCTCCTTGACGCATTTCGTTATATCGCACCCATTTTGACACTCCAATTGCCAGTAAACTATAACCAAAAACAAAAAGGAGCTTAACCGCTATCTTCACAACATCTTTGTTATATTCATAAATATGATCGAGTGTCAAAATTAGCAGTGCAAAATATAAGAAAGCAAAGCCAATTGATGTGTAATAATAAAATCCACTTTTGTTAGTGCTATTTCTCTGTGTGATATAAATCAAATAAAATGTAGTTGCAATCAGAATAGAGTTTGCCAGAACTTCGAAATATTGAATATTGTTATTAGTTTTATAAAAGAAATAATTTAGAATAAAAAGTGCAACTGTAGTGGCAATCACCAGTAAAAATACATTCAATCCCCTTTTTTTCTTATTATTAATTGGTTACTCCAAAAATAGCTATTGTTATATTATAGAAATAAAAAAGTCTAACCTGTTAATCCCATTGGTATTGAGACAGATGTCTCATTAACAATTTTTCATACAATGAAACGGAAGTCATCTGTATTAATAACCTACTAGATAAAAAAGTAAAAAATATTGAAATATTACCAGTTTACTTTTTCTCGATGGACAGGCATTGTCATACAGCGACACCCTCCTCCACCACGACTGAGTTCTGCTCCTTCCATTGCAATTGCTTGTAATCTTGCAGGGTCCAGAGACTTTTTATCAGTAATGACATCGCAAGCAGATATCACCTCAAAACCGGCTTTACTCAATTCGTTGAAAGTTTCCTTATTATGCATGTAACCGATGACATGACCGGGAGCAAATGTAAAAAAGTTGGCACCACTGGTCCATTGTTCACGTTCCTGCATAAATGAATTGTTACCACCACAATTGATAAACTGAGCTTCAAGTCCCAAGGCACGCATAGCCTTTGGTAAACCTGAGTACTCAGTAATTGAATTGATATTTCCCTGGCTGCATTGCATTCTGAATACTTTACATTTATTTGGGCCAGTTACCAATGGTGGATAAACCATGAACTTATCAACATCCAGCATTGTGAAAATCATATCAAGGTGAATTGTTGCTCTGATTTTTGGCAAGTTAACCACCAGAATATCGAATTTTTCCTTATTATGCGACATTTCACGAGCCAGTCGATCAATCGCTTTCGCTGAGGTTCTTTCACTAAACCCAACTATAAGCAAGTCTTCTTTAATAACCAAGATATCACCGCCTTCCACTGTCACCTCATCAGACAACTTACGACTTCCGTCGTAATAAAAGTCATCGACTCCTAAAGCCGGATGATGTTTAAAAATATAACGCAAAAGCATTGCTTCTGTTAATCTGACTTTGTGCGCCATAGAGCCGATAATCACATTCTCATAAACGCACATAACTGCATCACGAGTAAAAAATGCGTTTGGCAGAGGCGGAATGGCATGGCGTGACTTACTGATAAAACGCTCAAGAGTGTTTTTTTCAAG
>JAGRJP010000091.1 GCA_020442665.1 Lysobacterales bacterium | reverse complement strand
ACTGCTCAATTGTTCATAATGACTCCGCATCAGCATTGTATGATGCAGACACATTAATAGGTTCAGCCAACTTAATAACTTCTGCGAACTACAAATTATCCTTAAGTTCGATTGCTATTGACCCGATTTGTGCTGAGAATCCTGTTCCGCAATTTGAGGATATCAGAGGTTATGACCGCATGACAGATGGAATTGCTGATATTGGAGCTTATGAGTTTATCGAAAGTGATGATGTGATTTTCAGGAATGGTTATGATTAAAATCTAAAATCCCACGAGATTTTCCGAAATAGAAAAACCTCTCCCCCGAAGTTGTCACCTGTTTCGGAAATACCAAAGGTCGAATGAAAGTTCGACCTTTTTTTATTTGTTCTATGAATGTTAATAAGAATGATTCTTAATTATTGTTGGTGTTATAATTATTCACCGATTTTCGGAAATACTATTCAGTTTAGGAATCAGACAGAGAGTGACCAATGAGTGATTTATTAGATAAGGCAAAAGAATTTGCAGAAGCCTATTTAAACAAAATGAACAACGAAAAAATTCAGGTGGGCGATGAAGCCAGAAAGAATTTGTCACATCTGGATTTTGATTTGCAACAGGAGCCTGTGGATGAACTGGAAGTCATCGAACGCATGAACAAATACATAGAGCCGGCAACCATGAAGATGACCTCATCAAAGTTTTTTGGTTTTGTGATTGGTGGTTCTTATCCTGTCAGTATTGCCTCAAACTGGATGTCAACCGCATGGGATCAAAACACAGGATTGGAAAAAACAACTCCCGCAACCGCTGCTGTGGAATCTGTTTCATCAAAATGGCTGCTAAAAATTCTTGGACTGCCGAAAGATTCAGCAACCGCATTTGTGACCGGTGCAACGGTTGCTAATTTTACCGCTTTGGCGGCGGCGAGAAATCACGTCTTTAAAAAAGCAGGTTGGGATGTGGAGGCCGATGGACTTATCGGAGCTCCTGATTTACAAATCATCATTTCAGAAGAATCTCATCCGACCGTTTATAAATCGTTAGCAATGTTGGGTTTGGGTCGCAATCGAGTGACTAAAGTGAAAACTGATGATCAGGGTCGAATGGATATTAGCAGTTTTCCTGAAGTCAAAGAAAACTCGATTGTTATCACTCAGGCCGGTAATATCAACTCAGGAGCTTGTGATCCGATTTCTGAAATCTGTGATTTAGTGAAGAATAAAAACTCATGGGTGCATGTTGACGGAGCTTTCGGGCTCTGGGCAAAAGCCAGTTCCAAACATAAGTATTTACTTGAAGGAGTAGAAAAAGCCGACTCATGGGCAACAGATGCTCACAAATGGCTCAATGTTCCTTATGATTCCGGTTTGGCTTTTGTCAAACATAAACATGCGTTAAAAGCAGCAATGGCGATTACTGCATCTTATTTACCTACAGAAAATGCGGGGCGCAATCCTTCGGATTACACACCTGAATTATCAAGAAGAGCACGCGGAGTTGATATTTACGCGGTTTTGCATCATTTGGGAACATCCGGTGTTGAAGAATTAGTCAACCGTTGTTGTGCCTGTGCCAAACAATTTGCCGAGGGTTTTGCGGCTGCCGATTATAAAGTCATGAATGATGTGGTTCTGAATCAGGTTGTTGTTGATTTTGGTTCCGAAGAATTAAATTTGAAAATCATGGATGCCGTGCAAAAAGATAGCACATGCTGGGTTGGTCAGACCATATGGAAAGGAATTACTGCAATGCGCATCAGCGTGAGTAATTGGCAGACAAATTCACAGGATGTTGAAGAAAGTTTAAATGTGATTTTGAAGATTGCCGAAGAAATAAAAGGTAAATAATAGCAATTTTGAAACTATAAAATCTGTACTATGAAAAATATTATCGCAATTGTATTTTTGGTGATTTCAACATTTGTTGATGCTCACGAAAGCCAAGCACAGGCAACTTATCTTGGAAACGAAGGGGTAATGATTTCCAATGGTGATACAATAATTATATTTGATCCGTTTTTTCATAATAATTATGATATTTATCAACTGGTTCCTGATGCAATTCTCAACGCATTATTTGAAAATTCTGAACCGTATAATGATATTGATGCAATATTTATCAGTCACGCGCATGGTGATCATTTTGCGGCAGATTTGGTGATAAAATATTTGCAGAAATTTCCTCAAACAAAACTGGTTGCTCCCGCTCAGGCAATTGATCAATTAAAAGCACTTTCAGAATTTAGTTCATTACAAAATCAAATTGTTTCGATTGATATTGAGTATCAAGATTCACCAAGAGCCATTTACTTGGAAGATTTATTTGTGGAAGTGATTAGAGTTCCGCATTCCGGTTGGCCGAATTCGAGATTAGATGTTTCAAACCTTGTTTACCGCGTGACATTGGACGGTGAAATAACAGTCATCCACATGGGTGATGCCGATCCGAATACACTTCATTTTCAACCCTACGAAAATTATTGGCAGGCGAATCATACAGATACCGCTTTTCCTCCGTATTGGTTCTTTTACAGCACTTACGGGCCGACAATATTATCTGATATCATCAATGCTGAAAAATCAATTGGTATCCATGTACCGGTCAAAGTACCTCAAGAACTTATTGATTCACAGAAAGATTATTTATCTAAACCGAGTGAAACTCGTACTGTGCATTCTCATCATTGATTTGACTCATTTAGAGAGATTTCGTCAGCAAAGAAAAAAACCGGACAATTTCCT
>JAGRJP010000090.1 GCA_020442665.1 Lysobacterales bacterium | reverse complement strand
GAGTCATTATGAACAATTGAGCAGTTTATATTTGCACCGGATTGATTCGGTGGAATAAAAATTTCTGCATCATTGTCATCATCAATAATCGACTTACTCATGTTGAATGTCAAATTACTACTATCGGCATTGTTATAAATTCGCAGAACATTATTTGCCACCAATGTGGAATAATTGATATTTGTTACCAGTGAGGTATTACTATAGAAAATGGATAATGACGGATCGGTTGTATCATCTTTTTGGCTATGAGTGATTAAATTTCCTTCCATTGTTAAATTATTATTCTGGCGACCATAATAAACCGCTCCATAATACGCTTTATTCCCTTTCAATAAAGTTTGACTAATACTAATATCATTCGCTCCATAAGCATTCAATGCTCCTCCACCATATCCTGTTGAACTATTATTAGTTACGGAGTTGTAACTAATTGATGAACAAATTTCCGCATAATTACACCCATCAACGGCTTGAGAGACTCTTAATTCATTCGGACTTCCGCTTGATTTGAGCATGTAAAGTCCACCACCACGATTCAGTGCAGTATTACCATCAATTCGGGTATTGACGATTTCTACAAGGTTATTATCTGATATATAAATTCCACCTCCGGTGTTATCAGTTGTATTGTGACTGATGGAAACAGGAATAGTATCAGATCCGGTTAAATAGACCATACTATTGTCAAAGCGCATTCCTCCGCCATAAGCATAGGCATGATTATTGAAGAAACCATATTCCAGAGAATCCAAAGGGTTCATATCGCCTGATGCAAAAATTGATACGGAACAGTTATCGGAATACAACCCTCCTCCAATACTAGCTGTATTGTTGAAAATTGCTGAACCTTCTCTTATCGTAAAAATGGCGTTGTAACAATTGATACCAGCACCCCAAATACTTTCAACATCTTCGTTGAATTGATTATAAATTTTCCCTTGAAAATCAACGCGAGTGAACTCTCCAGTTATCTCCAGCCCGGTATCTTCGTTATCATGAATCAGAGTTTCTTCCATGAGAATAACCAGGGAACTGGTCGAACCCGAACTTCTGATACTTACTCCGGTAGGAGAACCTCCGTAAATATCAAATCCCGAGATAACGATTGTATTAAAAACCATAGTGTCATAATCAATGTTCAAACCGATTGCACTTCCATTTGCATCAATTTGACTGGGAGAATATCCTTCGAGTCGTTGATTATTAGCTGCATCCAAACAATTGCTGAATCCTCCATGAAGTGAAAAAACATCCTTGTCATCAATAATTACCGAGGAGAAAACTTTTTGATTGGTGACTCTGATTTCCATCCCAGAATTGCCAGAATTAACTGCATCTTGAATTTCATTAAACTGACAATTGACATCTGAAACATCACCAACAGTTAATACAGCTGCATTAATAAAAGATGTGAAGAATGTGAAAATGACTAATAACCTTTTCATATATACCTCTTTTTTAATAAACGTGTAGGTTGAGTGCGACCTTTTATAAGCCACACTCAACGGCAAGGTTATTCAAAACTATCTTTAAAGATTATATCAAAACTGATTTCTTCATAAGCACCGACATCAAATGGGCCTCTTAGATTTGGAACTGCCGGATCATCAATCCCTCTGGGGTTTCCTTCAATATCGGGATAGGAACTTTGAATTTCATTTTCAGAACATAGGTCTTTAGCAAAAGATTGACTTTGTAAATGATAATCTCCGTTCGCACTATCGACAAAATCAGGGTTAAATGGATAGTTGTCTTCTAATTCTATGGAACCTCCATTTGATGGAAATGAGTTGGTTTCGTGAACATAGTTACACTTCATTCGTAGGAATGGAGTCGTATTTCCGGAAATAGTAAAGATATCACCTTGGTCGTATATGATTGAGTTGTAGATTCTCACCCAGTTTTGCGCATTAGAGCCATAAAAATTAAAGTGATTATCGACCGTATTACCTGCAATGGTATTGTAGAAGAAATCAAGATTGGCTGCATTTGTCAC
>JAGRJP010000089.1 GCA_020442665.1 Lysobacterales bacterium | reverse complement strand
TATGCTAAAGCTTATAAAATTAATACGGACAATTCCGGCAATGGGGAATCGGTGAGTTATATTGATAAAGAAAATAATGATTTAAAAATATTTGCCCGAAAAGTGGTTGTGGCATGTTATTCCATTGAATCGTCTCGGTTGTTGCTAGCATCCAAAGGCGTTAAACATCCCAATGGAATTGGCAATAAATACCAACAGATTGGTAAAAACCTGCATTGTTGTGCCGGTGGAACTGGACATGGAGTTTTTGATTTATCAAAATTAAGTGAATATGAGCAAAATAAAATGTTGTTGCGAGGACCTTTTTTCAATCGAGCATTGCAGGACTGGTACACGATTGATGATCAATCAGCATTTGACAAACCTGTTAAAGGTGGAACCATCGATTTTGTATTTGATCCGCCATCATTAACATCAAATGCAATGGATTTACGCTTTAAAAATGGCAAATTATTGTGGGGAACAGAGTTAAAGCAACGTCTTAAATCACATTTCACTCAATCCAAAGATTTTAAGTTTGAAGTTTTTTGTGACTGGTTGCCAAATAATGATTGTCATGTGTCACTCGATAATAAAGAAAAAGACAAATGGGGTTCTCCGGTTGCTAAAGTGAAAGCCGGCTATCACCCACACGACCTCAAAGTGGCTCAATATTTGGTTGATAAAGGTGTGGAAGTGATGAAAAAAATGGGAGCAGACCGAGCTTATGGAAATGTCTGGTCGAGTCCAACTTCTAATCTTATGGCAGGAGGACTACGATTTGGCAGTAACCCCGAAACCTCCGCTTTGGATGCCAACTGTCGAGTCCACGGAACCGATAATATTTATGTCACAGATGGCAGTTTTATGCCAAATGGTGGTAGTGTCACGCCGACATTTACAATCTACGCGAACTCGTTCAGAGTTGCTGATAAGATTCTCGAAAGTTTTTAATGCTTGCATTTCAATAAATATTGTATTGCATTATGTCATGCACATTTAGCGGGATTTTAAAATGCTAACTATCAGACTGGATAAAGACACGGAAAAAAACATAGAAAGACTGGCGAAACAAAACAATCAAACCAAGAGCGAGTTTGTGCGTGAGTGTTTGGCTGAATACATTGTTAAAAGTGAAAATCCGCATCCATATGAATTGGGTAAAAATTTATTTGGCAATTATTCCAATGAAAAAGGCAATTTATCTCAACACCGAAAACAAATTTTAGCTGAAATTCTAAAAGAAAAACATGCAAAGCATTCTCATTGATTCGGGTCCAATGATTGCCTTGTTTGACGCTTCTGATAAATATCATCGGCAATCCGCAGAGTTTATTAAAGCAACAAACGCAAGACTAATTACTTCTTTAGCATCCATTACTGAAACGCTCCATTTGCACAGCTTCAACAGAAATGCTCAAGCTGATTATTTGCAGTGGCTGAATTTTGGAGCGGTTGAAATAGAAAATATTGAAAATCTGGATTTGTCTGATATTAGAGCGATGATGTTGAAATATTCAGATTTGCCAATGGACTTTGCTGATGCTTGCTTGGTGTTTTTAGGCGAAAAACTGAAAATTCTGAAGATTGCAACCATTAACCGTGATTTTGATGTTTATCGCCTGAAAGGTAAGAAAGGTTTTACGACTTTTATAAAATGAATTCAATCTAAAGCATGTTACTAAAGCCTGCTACCCATTGGTATATTTAATTATGGTAGTGGACTTTAGTCCACCTAGTTGATATAGTTAGAAAGATATATTGTTTGATAACAAGCAACTGAATAAGCGATTATTTTTTTGATTATAATTTATTCAATTTAGAATTAATTTTTTTCTTAATCGAAAATATATCAGAAAATTTCGGAATAAATGATATTTCTCTAGGTAATGTATCAGAGCTTATAGTTTTCAAAATAATGATAAACCCTCTATCTTGTTCTACTTTTTCTATTTCTTTGAACATTACATCTGTTCTATCATTACCATTAATTACTAATATGTGTTCTGATTTTAAAAATACTCTGTCTGCTATATGTACTATTTTGATAAAGTAAGTAAATATAGCAAAAACTATGAATAAGTAAAAAAGGCCGTTTACTTCTATAGAATACTCCTTCATTGTAATAAATTCATACAAAAATATTATCACAAAAAACATAGGTACAATTTTTTTGATTAGTACTGTGAGTAAACTGTTGTTTATTTGTTCGTTATTGGTCATCTTATAAAAAAATTACGAAGGGTCTGAAATCATTGTATCAGACCCTGCATGATTTTATTAAAGTTTACTCAAAATAAAACTTCCCTCTTGACACCTTTTCAGGAAAGACCTGATTCATGGTTTCAGCATCATATAAACGGCCGTTTTGCATGACTTGGTAAATGTCGTCGGACTTATAAATATCATCCAGAGGATTGCTATTAAGGATGATGAGGTCGGCTAGTTTGCCTTTTTCCAATGAACCTAAGTCATTCTCCATGCCAATGTATTTAGCTCCGTCAATGGTTGCGGCTCGAATAACATTGATTGGTGACATTCCGCCTTGAGCGAACATCCACATTTCCCAATGAGAGCCCAAGCCTTCGCGTTGACCATGTGCACCAACCATGACTTTAACACCTGCATTTTGTAATTTGGTTGCGACTTCAGCATTGCGAATGTGATTGTAATCTTCCAATGGAGCTTTTGTTCTGCGAACGGATATAGGTTCTAGTATATGTTTCGGTACATATTTGGTGAGAAGAGGGTGCTTCCAGACTTCTGTAGTGTCATACCAGTATCTTTCACCCCAAATTCCGCCATAACCAACAATCAAAGTTGGTGTATAAGCTGTTTCTGATTGCGACCATAACTGAACCACATCATCATAAATCGCTGCAACCGGTATCGAGTGTTCAATTCCTGTGTGACCATCAACAATCATGCTCATGTTGTGCATAAATAATGAGCCTCCCTCAGGTACAACCATAATGCCTGTCTGTCTGGCAGCTTCAATCACTTGTTGACGTTGATTACGACGTGGTTGATTATAGCTTTTAACTGAAAACGCACCGACAGATTTCAATCTCTCCAAATGTCCGACAGCATCTTCAACGCCATTAACTTTGGCAGTGTAAAAGTGCGTTGCACCGTAAAGAATTGTTCCGGTTGAAAAAGTTCTTGGAGCAGTAATCACTCCGACTTTTTGCATTTCACTCGCTGAAAAAACAGCAGCGGTATCAGCAGACGGATTGTGTTCGGAGGTAACGCCAAATGCCAGATTCCCAAGAGCATGCCAACTGGTTTGAGGAATGATTTGATTGTTTGCATAAGGTCCGTGCCAGTGCACATCAACGATTCCAGGCATGATGGTTTTACCACTGACATCCATTACCTCAGTACCTGCCGGAATATTGATATCTGTGCCTATTTCTGAAATTCGGTTGTTTTTAATCAAAATAGTTGCATTTTCCAGCACTTCTTTGCCATTCATAGTGATGACTGTCGCACCGGTTAATGCCACAGATGAATCAGGAATATCCGCTTTGACATCAAAATCGATGTGAATTTGATCAGCTATATTCTCGTCTTTACCGCCTAAATAGGTGAATTTTTCAGAAACTTTTTGTTGATAAATATTTGGACCAAGCGCCCAGGATAATTTTTGAGAATCCTTTGACCACGCCAGATAACTTCCTGCAATATCAGAGAACTTTTGTAATGGCAAATTGTTGGAACCGGAACCGGTTGAAATAAATTTACCACTTTGAATGAACGGAGTGACATAAACCTGAAAATTCTGGATAAATGCCAGCCAGTTTTGATCCGGAGAAATACTGAAATTTGTAATCCATTGACCTGAATAGTGCTCCTGCTGGTTATGTCCGG
>JAGRJP010000088.1 GCA_020442665.1 Lysobacterales bacterium | reverse complement strand
ATTAATAAATTAATAAGCTTTTGTTTATCTTCAATCCAATCTGAGTTTTCGTCCATTAAATCTTTTATTTTTCGACAAGCATAAATGACAGTGGTGTGATCCTTTCCCCCAAAAGCTTCACCAATTTCAGGTAAGCTCTTGTCTGTCAGTTCCTTGGATAAAAACATAGCCATCTGACGAGGTCTGGCGATGGAGCGAACCCGTTTTTTTGAAAGTAAATCCGACTTTTTAATATTGTAATAATTCGCTGTTTGAGTAATAATATTATCGACAGAAATTTGTTTTTGATGAACGTTAAATAACTCTTTTAATGTTTCTTTTGTAAAGTCCAAATCAATATCAACGTGTCTTAAACTAGCAGAAGCCAACAAGGTTTTTAATGCACCTTCTAATTCTCGAATATTTGATTTAATTTTATCAGCTATATAATGCGCAATATTATCAGCCAAGACAATCCCTTGCTGTAAAGCTTTCTTTTGTAAAATAGCTACACGTGTTTCAAACTCCGGTGGGTCAATTGATAAAATAACACCCCAACCTAATCGGGACTTCAAGCGAGATTCAAGACCGTTAACCTCTTTTGGAAAACGATCGCATGTGATAATAACTCTTTGTTTGTATTCAAGCAAATGGTTGAATGTGTGAAAAAATTCTTCTTGTGTTCGGTCTTTTCCGGCAAAAAATTGTATATCATCAATCAACAAAGCATCTACAGAACGGTATTGCTCTTTAAATTTATCAATTGAATTATTTCTGATTGCGCTAATCATGTTATTAACAAATTGCTCAGAATGAACATAACAAACAACTGCTTGAGGATTTATTTCCTTAATTTTATTGCCGATTGCGTGCAATAAATGTGTTTTACCTAATCCGGTGCTGCCATAAATCAATAAAGGGTTATAATCAGTGGAAGCATCTTGCGCGACACGAATCGCTGACGCCATTGCCAAACTGTTTGAACTGCCCTCCACGAAATTGTCAAAAGTAAAAGTCTTATCAATGTTTGACGGAAGCGATGGAAAACCATCCGATTTTTTTTGATTGTGATTGTTTTGAGTAAATGGGCTGATCGGATAACTAACAGTTATTTCATAATCAATGTCAGATATATCATTTAATGCCAATTTTAATAGCTTCAAATAATTATCATTAATACGATCCATAATAATATCATTAGGAGCGATGATATTGATGCTATTAAGCTCTTCAATGACTTTTAAAGGACGTAGCCAAATGTCAATTTCCTGCGCGGAAACTTCGGATTGCAGACGCTTGAGACATTTGCTCCAAATCATATTGAATTAACTTTAACATTGAGAGGAAAGTCGGACATTATACACCCAATATTAACAATAGATAACTACAGAATTTGTTAAATCTTTTTAAATTAGTGATAATTGTTAGTAATAACTTAAAAAGAAACCTAAAAATGTTGAAAAAAATGTTAAAAATAAGTATCCTAGCCAACCTTTTTTAAGGAAGAACTTAAAACGCGTTGGGTTTTTTCTTAAATTTCAATTGAATTCAATATAAAAATACAAGGTGTATCATGAAAAGAACTTTTCAACCAAGTAATTTAAAGCGTGCAAGAACTCATGGTTTCAGAGCACGTATGAAAACAAAAGGTGGTCGTGCTGTTATTAATGCCAGAAGAGCAAAAGGCAGACATAAACTAACTGTTTAAAACACTCAAAGTTTTCAAAAAGGACATTGACTGGCTTTCCTAAAAAAGCTCGTTTGTTAACAAAAGCAGACTATAGCAAGGTATTTAACAAGTCGGTCAAAGTTTCTGATGCATTTTTCCTCATATTGATCCACATAAATTCAAAAGAAAATTCAAAGCTTGGCTTAATTGTTTCAAAGAAAGTCGATAAAAGAGCCGTTCAGAGAAACAGAATTAAAAGACTTGTCAGAGAAAGTTTTCGAAACCACTCATTTCAAACTGCTTGTGATTTTGTTGTTATGGCAAGAGGAAAAATCAGTGAACAAAAAAATGCAGAAATATTCAATTCACTAGAAAATCTGTGGATTAAGGCAGAAAGTAGAATACAACAAATCAGGAAACAGTAATGAATAACCCCAAGAATTTATTATTAATTGCATTAATTTTTTTAGGTTTTTTGCTTTATGCCGAGTGGCAAAAAGATTACGGTCCACAACCACAAGTTGAAAATATAACAGGAGTGAATTCATCTCAGGCAGTAGCCGATGATAATACCGTTCCATCAACAAATGGAAATGATATTCCTGAACAAACAGCAGTCACACCGAATGCAGCAACACCGGATACATCAAAACAAAGAAACGCAGACTCTATTGTTACTGTAACTACCAATGTCTTAAAGCTACAAATTGATACTGTTGGTGCTTCAATAATTTATGCTGAACTATTAAATTATCCGGTGACAAAAAAATCCAAAGAAAATGTCGTTCTTTTTAATCACACCAATGAAAGTTCTTACTATGCACAAACAGGTTTGCTGAGCTCACAACAACGATTTGTTCATACTGAAACCTACAGTGTGAACCAAACACAATATAATGTGACTTCAGGAAAATTAGACATTCCGTTTGTTATTGAGAAAAACGGTGTGAAACTAACAAAAGTTTATAGCATTGATGCGGACTCTTATTTAGTGGGAATCACCGACAATATTCAAAACAACTCCAGCGTTGTATGGCAAGGTCAACAATACAAGCAATTACAAAGAAATAACCCTTGGTTCAATAACGAAGTTTCTTTTAGTGATGCAGGGAGAATGTCTTTCAGAGGAGCAGCGTATTTCGAGCCAAACGAAGGCTACACCAAGCTAAAACTGGAAGACTTCAGTGATCCGGATGAAAACATCAATGTCAAAATAAACACTCCGGGCTGGATTGCCATGGTTCAACACTACTTCTTTAGTGGTTTTATTATGAGTGAAACGAATTCAGCAATTTCATCACAATATCTTCCAACATCAGAAACACCATACATTATTCGTGCCACATCCGGTTATAGCGAAGTGCAACCGGGAGCTGAAGGTCAAATTTCAACGCAACTTTATGTAGGACCGAAAATTCAGGAAGAACTACCAAAAATATCCAAAGGTTTGGATTTAACCGTTGATTATGGAATGTTTACCGCAATTGCCAAGCCACTATTTTGGGTGTTGAATAAAATTCATTCGATGATTGGTAATTGGGGTTGGTCAATCATTGTGTTAACCATATTAATTAAATTGCTTTTCTTTAAACTCACAGAAAAACAATACAACTCAATGGCAAGAATGCGTAAATTGCAACCACGTATCAAAACATTGAAAGAAAGACACAAGGATAATCGTCAGAAATTCAATGAAGAAATGATGAAGTTGTACAAACAGGAAAAAGTGAACCCAATGGGCGGTTGTTTGCCAATGTTGGTGCAAATTCCTGTATTTATTGCCTTGTATTGGGTACTTTTAGAGTCTGTAGAATTACGCCAAGCTCCTTTTATATTGTGGTTACAAGACTTAAGTACACCCGATCCATATTTTATTCTGCCGGCAATCAATGCATTTGCCATGATAATGACTCAAAGACTTTCACCAACGGTTGGAATGGATCCGATGCAGGAAAAAATCATGAAAATTATGCCGATTGCATTTTCAATCATGTTTGCATTCTTCCAATCCGGTTTGGTATTGTACTGGGCGGTTAACAGCTCATTGTCTTTAGTACAGCAGTGGATTATCACTAAACGAATCGAAGCAAAAGGTTAATAATGCTACAAAATGATACCATCACCGCCATCGCAACTGCGCCGGGTGCAGGCGGTGTTGGTATCATCAGAATCTCCGGTGAAAATGCTCTGGAGATTGCTGAAAAAATATCACATAAATCACCAAAGCCTCGTCTGGCAACCTATGCTGAGTTTTATGATGGTGAAAACCTTCTTGATGAAGGTCTCATTCTTTTCTTTCCCAATCCCAAATCATTCACCGGAGAAGATGTTATAGAGTTACAAGCTCACGGTGGGTCTGTTATTTTGAACATGTTATTAAAAACAGTTATTAAACAAGGAGCCAGACAAGCCCTGCCCGGAGAGTTTTCACAAAGAGCGTTTCTGAACGGAAAAATTGACCTGGTACAAGCAGAAGCCATTGCCGATTTAATTTCCAGCTCAACGGAACAAGCTGCCATTGCAGCACAAAGGTCTTTGCAAGGTGAGTTTTCAGGCAAAATCAACCAAATTCTGCGTCAGCTTATCGAACTTAGAGTCTGGATAGAAGCCGCCATAGACTTTCCTGAAGAAGAAATCGACTTTCTTGCCGATAAAGAGCAACAGCAAAAAATGATGCAACTGCATAGGGACTTGGATCAACTTTTACAAAAAGCTCAACAAGGTCAATTATTGAATAAAGGAGTGGTCATTGCCATTGTCGGACAACCCAATGTCGGAAAGTCATCGCTTTTGAATCTTTTTACCCGTAACGAAACTGCGATTGTTTCAGATATTGCCGGCACAACTCGTGACATTGTCAAAGAAAACATCCATATCCAAGGAATACCGGTAACGATTATTGATACCGCCGGAATTCACATCACTGAAGATAAAATTGAACAAGAAGGTATTAAAAGAGCCAAAGAGATATTGCAACAAGCCGATATTATTTTACAAGTGATTGATAGCTCAAGAGATGTCGAATTACAAATAGAAAATCTGCAAGACTTGCCGTTTAACAGACGAAAAATCATTATTTATAACAAGTCAGATATCGGAAAAGTTGAAAAAGGCTTAGCTGATAACGAAGTGATTCTTTCAGCAAAAACACAATCCGGATTTGAAAAACTGGAAGAAAAAGTCATTCAAATGCTGAGCCATCAAAGCCAAATCGAAACCAGTTTTTCCGCGCGCACCCGCCATATCACACAACTACAAAAAACCCTTGAAAATATAAGTGTAGCCGAAAACAATTTCCTCAACAACCAAGCCGGAGAATTGGTGGCCGAGGATTTAAGACAGGCCCAGGAACATCTCAATCAAATCACCGGAGAATTCACCAGCGACGATTTACTAGGAGAAATTTTCTCATCATTCTGCATAGGCAAATAAAATGTGCTAATATTTAAGAAACCAATCTTAGATATATAACCATGGCACAAAACAAAACCCAAGCAAACAGTAAAAGCGCAGATGAGTTTTTAAACACCATCACCCCTGAAAAAAAGCAAAAAGAAGCCAAAGAACTTTTGAGAATATTTAAAAAGGTAACCGAATGCGAACCGGTGATGTGGGGAAGCTCAATCATTGGATTCGACACTTATAAATATACAAACAGTAGCGGTACAAATGATTGGATGATTACCGGGTTTTCTCCCAGAAAACAAAACTTTTCACTCTACATCATGCAAGGTTTTGCCGACTATCAGCAAGACTTAAAAGAACTCGGAAAAGTCAAAACCGCAAAAAGTTGTTTATACATTAATAAACTGGAAGATGTCGACTTAACAAAACTGGAGGTGTTTTTAAAAAAAACGGTTGAGGACATGAGGAACAAGTATAAAAAATAAAATACTGGCAAAGAAATAAAAATAGTATAAGATAACCGAACACAATTAAAAAAAGAGGAAGTTAGAAATGTTTAAAAAATCACTAAAACTCGCAACTCTAATGGTATCAGCAATATCTCTATCAGCATGTGGAGGCTCCAGTTGCAGCAGTGAAGCTGATGTTATGGCAAAAGGCGAAGAATTTCAGAAAAAAATGGAAGAAATGACAGCTTCCGGAGACATGGGCAAAATGATGGCATTAGTTGGAAAAATGAGCAAGTTTGAAGAAATGGCAAAATCGAATGACTTTCAAGCAGCTTGTGACTTGATGGATGAACTTATGGCGGATATGTAGTTTTTAATGATACTTTTCTTGCTTGTCCAAGAAAAGTATCCAAAAGAAAGACACCCCGGAACTCTCAGCCGATGGCTTCCCTCCCTATTTTCTCAAATTTGGCATTTGCAAAAAACTCGCATTGCAAGCAATGCTCAGACACTTGCAAACTTATTTCCAAATTTTCAGAAATATCTCGGTGAGAGTTAAGGGGATTTTTTAAAAAACAAACACTCCGTCATGCAGAGCGAAACACGCGTAGTCGTAAGTATTTCCTTACGATTTCATGATTAATAATCATGAGGGTAGCTGGCTTTAGTCAACAAATCTTGTAGGTTGGCGCAGAATGAAATCAAGTCCGAAAGGATTAATTTAGTAAAACAAAAATGGAACAAAAACATAGGGCCAAATGCTTAAGTGAACAGCACCACCTATCAAGGGGGAGAACACAAACAAGTCTTCCTGTGTGCAATCCAGACCAAGAAAGGAGTAGAGGGTTAGTTCTACATTAGCAAGAAATAGACATTATGGATCGTATTGTAAAAGCAGTAGAAAAAATTCTCTCAGATAGAAGACGGTTTGAAAAGTCTTGTGGATTTATAACTGCGGATAAGCGAAATGTAATCAAAGACTATAAGCATTTAATGGATGTGGTTGATAGTACATTACGAGCCACACCTATTACTGAAAGCTTGATAAATTTTGGATGCGTTAAGTCGACTAATTTAGCACAACATATTATTCTAAAAATAAGTGTAGCTTTCAACATGAGGTATTATTCTTCTCTTGGAGAAGCTTTAAAAAATAAAAATCTTTTCCCATGGGAACCGCAAGCGAATAAAGAAAGAGATATTTTTATTTTATTGTTGTGGAAACAAAATATATTTTCATTAGTTTCTGCATTGTTATTATCAAATCAGTTCTGCGAGTACCAAGCAAAGCATTTAATTCGAGGTTATATAGAATCTTTCGCCCTCATTTACCTTTCGTTAATTGATGTTAGTTTTGCTGATAAACTCACATCGACGCGCATACCTGAAGAGGAGTACATGAAACTATGGTTCAAAGAATTAAAACCTTCTAAAGTTAAGAGTAAAATAGATAAAATTCACAAGCACTGGAGGTTACAGGATGAAAAAGCTGGGCGAAAGTATTTAGGATCTATTAGGAATATACAAAGTTCACTAATTACAGGAGGGTATGTAGAAAGCATCTACAAGATGACAAGTGATTATATCCACTTTAAGAAGAGTGCGGTATTTAGAGAGTCTCTTGCTAATAATGCTGATTCACTATGTTTTGGTTTGTCTCAAGTTGGAGAAAAAACAAAACATGAATTATTGCTTATCACTTCGAAAATTTATCCAATGCTATCTAGTCTAATATCCTCTTTAATGTTTAGCCATGTAATGCATATAGAATCTAACGAAATAATGTGGGATCTCCTTGATCTTAATTCATCGTTGTATTTAGAGTTTTGGAACAAGTAGTTCCTATGCAATCTTTAATAGGAATTAACCAGCTTGTCATTTCTTAATCAGACTGGTTAAACTCAGCATGACGAAGTTTTTCAGAGATACATTCGACTTCGTGTGCATCGCACACTTCGCTCAGTATGACAGAGCATCTTTTAAACCCCTTATACACCGCTGAGGAACGGAGTAAAATTTGATGAAAGCGAAACAAGCGTCTGAGCGTAGCGAGTTTTTGTTGAGCATCAAATTTTGCGAGTACCGAGGGAAACCGTAGGTCGGTGTATTGGGGCACCCTTTTTTGGTTACTTTGTTGGGTGGCAACAAAGTAACATGAGAACACACCTCTATATCTCCTCTCAAGAGGAGACTTTTTCGAGTTTCAAATTAAAAAAAGGAATATTGAGGAGATGCTGAAAATAAGTCCAGCATGACGATGTTCATTAATATTTATAGTTTGATAAAATAGCTAGTAAAGCAAACGGCTTTTATAAAAAATAATGAAACACAGTGAAACACTTGTATTTGTTGATTTTTAAGGCTTTGTGAACCATCTTGAAACACCCTGAAACAGGTAGATGGTGCCGGCACGCGGAGTCGAACTGCGGACCTACTGATTACAAGTCAGTTGCTCTACCATCTGAGCTATGCCGGCATTTGAGGGGATGCAGTATAGATAAAAGCAAAATTAAATTCAACAGGTTTTTGAAAATTTATAGTGAAAAAACAGGTTTTGAATAATGCAATTACCAGTTGCATTCCACGCGGTTTAATTCGGCCTCGATATTGAGTTCTGCTGGCGTTGGCAGAACACTCACTTGATCAGCAACAACTGTAAAATCAAGCCAAAACTCGGGCCATTGTTCAATTCGTGTTTGTTTTTGGGCGTTAAAGCCATAACTTTGTAGTTCTTGGACACGGGCATCGGCATTCTGCTGTTCTCGATAAAGCCCTAAGGAAATGGCGTTTTCATCATTTCCACCGGTCACCAAATAGAAATCAGAAATGCTGTAATCTGAAAGTTTTCGGACATTTTCCAGTGCGAGTTCACGAGTGTTTGCAGGTGGAAGATAAACCCATACTCCGGCTTCTTGTGAGGAAACGATTTTTCGGGTTCTGATTTTTAACACGCTACTTTTTAGAGAGTCTAATACCGGCAGTGTTTGAGATTGTGCCGGAAATGGTCCGAGAGAAAAACACTCTTGGGAAAATGGTTTTTCAACAGTTTCGTTTTGAGATTGCTTTTCTTTCTCGCTTTCCCAAATCGTTGATTGGGTGTCTATTTCGTTTAACAGAACAAGTTTTTGCACTCCGTTATCCGTTGCTTTAAAGACAGGTTTTTTAGGCGTATTTTGTCGGGCATAAAGAAAGATGCCAATATTTGATAATACTGTGAGTAAAAACAAAACTCGAATGAAAAACATGATTTGGATAAAGCCTTATTGATGTCGAGATGTTAACCGATTTTATAAATTAGTCAACCTTTCTCATGCTTACTTCTCCGGCTGAAATGGTTTTAGTTTCGTTGCCTATTTTTACCAGAAGCTCTCCTTTGGAGGTGATATTGAGATATTTTGCTAGGGTATGACTGTCTCCTTGAATGATTTGAACCTGTTGATTCCGGTATTTATCATACTGATTCCAAATAGACATGAGGAGGTTCAGTTGATTGTTGTTAAATTCTTTAAAAGTTTTTTCCAGTTGAATAATTAATTGTGCAACAAAGTTTGTTTTGTCTAAATTTTTCGTTGGAATATTCATATGTTTTTGGGAAATATCTTGTTGCAACGCTTGATCGACACACCAGTTTAAACCGATACCGACAATGGCTCGGCTGTTTACTTGATTCCCGCTGGCTTCAATTAGGATTCCACCAACTTTGCCATTATCACCGTAAATATCGTTAGGCCATTTTAAAAAGAAGCCCTCGATACCAAAATGATTGAAGGTTTTGATAACCGCCACAGCAACTGCAATGTTCAATCCGGCAAGCTCTGCAAGTGGGGCTTGAAATCGATGACTCACGCTTAATGCGATGGACTGACCACTTGGTGTTATCCAGGTTTTACCACGACGACCCCGGCCGTTGCTTTGGTGATCAGCTAGAAAGATTTCATCTGAACTTGTCTGACTTGCAAGCAGGTTGGTTGATTCCGTAGATGTATAAAAATTTATTTTTTTGTTGATGTTTTGGGCTTTTAGTAATTTTTCCAATCGAGGTAAATCATAAACATCGCTCATGAGTTTGGAACAATCTTTTTCTCAATCCAAGTTTTAATATCCATAATTTCATCCATTGATGCACCATGTTGTATCGGATATTCGTGCCAATCAATCGAGTACCCCGATTTTTTCAGAGCGTTTCTTGAGGATTGTCCTAATACAAACGGAACAACCGGATCAAAACTTCCGTGAGCCATAAAAATAGGTGTATTTATGTTCGCGCTGTTTTTTTTGTCCAATGATTCAGGTATTGGCAAATAGCAGGACAAGGCAATAATTCCGGCTAATTTTTGCGGATAGTATGTTCCGATTTGTAAACTCATGGCTCCGCCCTGAGAAAATCCGGCTAATACGATTTGTTCCGGTTTAAAGCCATCATTTATTTGTTGGTCAATTAGCTCATAAATTAGTTTTTCAGAGGCGAGAATTCCTTGTTTGTCAGGTTGTTTGCCAATATCCATCATTTTAATATCATACCAGGCACGCATAACCATTCCGCCATTGATAGTGACCGGAATCTTGGGGGCATGAGGAAAAATAAATTTAATATCAAAACCGGGGATTATAAATTGTGGTACAACTGGTGCAAAATCATTTCCATCGGCACCTAACCCATGCATCCAAATAACGACGAGTTTCGGGTTTTCCCCTGTTTGAGCAATGACGCTTTGTAACATTGTTCTGACCTTAATTGCGAAAAAAGCAGTTTATCTTAAAATAGCTATTTTTACACGTTCAGTAATAGAAGTTTTATTTATAAACCACATACTCGAAATAAAAATAGAGGCTTCCCACAGAGTTTTTACCCGAAACAAGATTTGCCTTGGCGGTTGTTGGTAAGGCGGTTGAATTATCGAACTTGATTTCATACGCTCCTTCTGCGCCCAAACAGGGGTCGGAAAAGTAGCGAACATGGGGCTCTTTGAACTCAATTTTGCTATTCAGTTTTTTATCGAGAGACTCTTGGGTCGTGGCTAGTTGTTTTTCAAACTCAGATTGATCTTCGCTCAGCTCCTGAGCAAAGGAAGTTTCTTTTTTTGAGCTTTTTTCAACCCAACCCCAATCGACAAGTTTATTGTTTTCGTACTTATAAAAAGACGAACTACCCATTCGATTCAAATCATATCCGACCAAATTTCCATTGGTATCAAAAGAGCTTAAGGCTTTGTAACACGTTTGAGTTGTTAGATTGGCTGTTGTTATCTCCGTTGATGCAACTGTCATACGAACGCCCAAAACCGCTTGTCCTTTGAGAGTTGCTTTATCAAAATATTGCAACTCATCAAAAGGTACTTTTTCTGCAGTTTCTGCAAAAACACTAAAAACAGCAAATATAGTAAGAAAAATCAACCGCTTAATCATTTTTTCTACCTATGAATAACTGAACCTAAGCCAGATTTTGTTTGTGCATTGAATAAATCCAGCGGGCATAAAAAAACAAACCAACACAGGTAATGATGCCAATTCCACCCATGATATACCAAACCATACCTATATTATGAGTGTCATATAAGGTTTGTGTGAGTTGTGATGCCGGCAAATTAGTAAACTCAACTAATTTATCAAAGGCTTCGCCTTGAGGTATTTGCTCAATCATGTTTTGAGCCATTCCTTTCTCAGCTAACAGTTCTCGGGAAAAAGAATCCTTTGAGGCAAAAGCGTGATATAAAGAAGGTCCCAATTTTCCTTCCAAAGTCCAGCCGATTCCCAGAGGCAACTGAGTGAACCCCAAATACATTGCTGTTTTATCCGGAGGAGCAATATTACCGATAAATTCAGAGCTTTTCGGACTAGACAGCATTTCTCCAACAGAAAAGATAAGAATGCCAATGACGCAAAACCATGCCCAGCTGAAAGAACCGATTAAAAACAATGCAGCTGTTGCCAGCATTGTACCAACAAGCATTGAGGTCGGTGCTCGCATTTTTGCACTGAGTGCAGCAAACAAAAAGCATGTAATCATTATTAACCCTGCATTGAGATTTAAAAGACCTTCAGGGCTGATACTTGTACTCGAGTTCATACCCAATAGAAAATTCCATGCTGAGTTTGAAGTTCCGGCTGGCCCAAAAAGATCTTGCACAATGGTACTGGTGTCAACCCAGTCATCAATATGAGCCGGTAATACATCAAATAATGCGTTAAACATAAACCAGAAGCCAGAAAAGATAATCATGTAATAAAACAAAACCGGGTTTTTTAATTCGTGAAGAGCTACTTTCCATAATGGCTCGGATTTTTCACCGGATTGCTTTCTCTTTTTAGCAGCTTCAAGTCTTTCCTCTTTACCCGGCTCTTTATACATTAACAAAAATAAGAAGTTAATGCTGATGATAGCGGCACAAACAAAAAACACATTTTCCCAAGCCAAAAGTCTTAGCTGAGCGGCAACCAAGGGCCCTAACCAACCACCAATATTAACTGTTTGATAAAAAACACCCCAAGCCATCGAGCTGTTTTTACGGTTGGTTGATTTGACGATGGTACCTTGTATACCTGGTTTAAAAATACCTGTTCCTGTGGCAAGGACTACAGCACCGGCAAAGAAACCCCAGTATGTAGCGTAGAATCCCATAATAAGATAACCAATTATTTTCAATACTGTTGAAGCAAAAATGGTTTGTTTGTAACCATATCTGTCAGAAAGTCCGCCGGTAAAAACAGGGATAAAACTCTGCAAAAGAGCCCATACCATCAATATAGTACCAAATTCATTGAGGTTTATACCTAACCCTCCGGCAGAAACCGGATCTTTAGCATAAAGCGTTGCTGTTGCTTTAACGCCATAATAAGCCAGTCTTTCGACCAGTTCCATTCCGCCACAAATCCAGAAAACATAACTCAAACTTGCTAATGAAGCAAAAAGTCCCAGTTGTTTGATGTCATTTGTGCTCGTACTATTCTCATTGTGATTAGTCATAATTGGTACTTTATTATTTGAAACGCAAAAGAGGATACCTGCTCAAAAAAGAAAAGTAAATGTTTTTATTATTCAAGACATTTATCAACTCCTTTACAAATGAAAATGTAACAACTTTCAAGAAAAACACTCAACAGACAAAAGATGAAAGCTATATTTTCAGAAATTCACTCTGATTTATTTATTAAAATTTGTCGCGAATGTGGCTGATACTGGTATACTGGCTTCTTTTTTAATAAATGCACTCCATGCATTGAATATTAATTTTAGGGGATTTTTATGACTACTGAAACAACGGCAGAAAATGCTTTTGATAAAGGCGACTTGCTTTGGGGACACCCCAAAGGTCTTTATGTGTGTTTTGCTACTGAGCTATGGGAACGTTTTTCATTCTATGGAATGAAGTTTTTGCTTTTACTATATCTCACAAAGTATCACTTGTTTTCCGATGTTGGAGGGCTTGAAGTCGTCGGCTCATATGCCGGTCTGGTTTATGCTCTTCCTCTGATTGGGGGGTTGTTGGCTGACAGATATCTGGGGATGAGGAAAGCCGTACTTTTTGGCGGAGTACTACTAGTGATGGGTCACCTGTTAATGGCCGTAGAAGGAACACAAGCATCAATGGTCAATGGCGAAGTTGTCAGAGATCAGTTTGCAATCAATGTTTTTTATTTAGCATTGTCCTTGATTGTAGTTGGCGTTGGGTTTTTAAAACCAAACATTTCGACAATTGTTGGACAGCTTTATCCTGAAAATGATCCAAGAAGAGATTCGGGGTTTACCATTTTCTATCAGGGGATTAATATCGGATCATTTGTTGCAACAATAATTTGTGCTTGGTTAGGAGAGACTTACGGTTGGTCTTATGGTTTTGGTGCTGCCGGTATGGGTATGCTCATTGGTCTAGTCACTTTTATGTGGGGACAAAAATATCTTTACGGACATGCTGAACCTCATGACCCTGCGATTCTAAAGCAATCATTTCTCGGTCCAATCAATAAGGAATGGGGGATTTATATAGTTTCTATTTTATCTTTAGGCGTTGTTTGGTTGCTTGTACAAAAAATTGCTGTGGTATTTTTTACTCAGAATATCTTCTTGGTTGGTTCAATCGTTGGTTTGGTTTTCTACTCAATGTTTTATAAGAATAACAATCATGACCAAGGATTGGCAAAAATATTTATGGCAATATTATTGGTATTGGGATTGATTACGATGCTGAGTGTAACAACCGATCATTTTCCAAACTCAATATTTGGAACAGTCGGTGTATTTAATACATTTGCAGAATATATGGTTCCATTGGCATGGGTTCTTTTTGGTGCAGTTGTTGGTTTCATAATTTATGGATTCATGATGACCAATCATGAAGAATACTCAAGAATGGTTGTTTTGATTATTCTTATAACATCGACAATTGTTTTCTGGGCACTTTTTGAGCAATCAGCCGGTTCAATGACTCTATTCGCTGATAGGGTTGTAGATAGAAAAATTATTAACTCTTCTTTTGGTTCAGCAGATGTTTGGATTTTCTACTTGGTTGGTGGAGTATTTATTCTTCTGTCAGCACTCGGCTTGTTATCTGCAAACAAGCACAGAAAACTTCATAATACAGGGATGAAACCCATTGTATTACCTATAGTTATTGTAGGCGGTTTAATTGCTGCATTGGGCTTAGGAAAGTTAGCTTACGGTAGTGGTATGACATGGATTGGTCATTTGTCGTATCTTGGTATTTTTATTTTGTTGCTGGTAGCTGTTATTGTGGCGATTTCATTAGCATTTATTTTGATTGGCTTTTTCTTTGAAAAAGATAAAACAAATACAGTTACAGCAGTGGATTCAAGTACATCATCTGCAAGCCTTGGTGTGCTTTCAACCACTTTGTTATTTCTTGGTGCAGGAATTATATACTATGGAGTTTCTTCATTTGGCTCTTTACCAGAAGGAGAATTAAAACCATTGGTATTTGAGCCTACAGCGGGACAATTCGGATCATTAAATGCTTTGTTTATTTTCACATTGGCTCCTGTTTTTGCGGCATTATGGATAAAACTTGGTAAAAGAAACATGGATCCTTCAACTCCTGTGAAATTCAGCTTAGGCTTGATTCAGGTTGGTCTGGGATTTGGTGCTCTTTTATTGGGAGCGATGTTCCCCGGCGAGTCTGGTAAAGTAGCGTGGTTATGGTTAGCATTGGCTTATTTGATTCATACGACTGCTGAGTTGAGCTTATCTCCTGTTGGTTTGTCTGCAGTAACAAAATTATCTATTAAGAGCGTTGTGAGTATGGTTATGGGAGTTTGGTTCCTGGCAACAGCATTATCTGAAGTTGTAGCCGCATTACTCGCAAAAATTGCTGCGTTAGATACCGAAGAACTCAATACCTTGACAGTCGTTGAGCAACTGGATAAATACAACGAGCTTTGGATGACCTTGATATATCTTGGTGTTGGTCTGGGCTTGTTCATGTTAATTATTTCTCCTTTCTTGAAAAAAGGAATGAAAGGCATACATTAATAAGCAGATAATTTGCTAAATAGGAAGCCTGTTAGAGTTATCTTCTAACAGGCTTTATTTTTTTAGGTTTTATATTTACTATGCCGTTTTATACATATCAAAACGCAACTGAAGAGAGTTGTGAATATTGCCGATTAGGCTTTGAGGTTTTGCAGCGTTTAAATGCAGAACCTGTGCAACTATGTCCAGAGTGTGGAAACAAGGTTAAGAAAGTGATTTCAGTACCGAATGTTACTATGGGAACTAAACACTTGACAACCGATAAGAAGGCTGAAGAAAAAGGCTTCACCAAATACAAAAGAGCCGGAAAAGGGGTTTATGAAAAGACAGCCGGTAAAGGTCCGAAATATATTTCTTCTGATTAAGTTAACCAATTAAAAAATATAAACTTGGTAAAACAACAAAAGAAACTATCACACCATAAGCAACTAAGGAAGCAGATAATCTAGGCGAAAGCCCTGCCATGATTGCCAATGCCCCGGCTGAAATCATCGGTGGCATGGCTGATTCAAAAACAACGACCTGATACATTTTGCCATTGAAACCCGCAATCCAAAAAATAAAATAAATTAAAAAAGGCACGATAATCATTTTCAGAACCAATCCTGAAATCAGGGGTATAAGATGGCTGCTTTCGGGTTTAAGTTGCATTTGCAACCCAACAGCCAGCATCACGATTGGAACAAGCGTATTGGCAAGTGGAGTCAAAACCGAAAAATAAAGTGAAGATAGCTCGATATTTTGCAAAGCAAAAGCAGTTAATAAACAAAGAAAAGGAGGAAAAGTAATCACCTTTCTCAAAATCCCCTGAAACGAAATCGAGTGATTATCTTTTCCAAACATCACCAAGATAATTGAGCCATAAATGGATAAAGCCAGAAAAGAGCCCAACTGATCATAAATAACCGCATAGGAAACCGCATCCTCTCCAAAAAATGCCTTAACCATCGGTATTCCAAGAAAAGAAGTGTTGCCCAGTGGAACAAGTAGTAGCAACACTCCCTTCGTTTGTCTGTCCCAATTGAAAAAATGAGATAGCAATAGTACCAATAAAACCGATAGCAACAAAGCCAGCCAGGGAGTCAGCGCAACCATTGCAAAATTTTGGGAGAGTTGTAATTTCGGAATTGTTATCAGAATCAATGCGGGCAATGACACATAAATTACAAACTGATTAAGCACCTGAGAACTATTTTCCGGAAATACATTAAAGCGCCGAAAAGTTATTCCTGCGATCAGCATTAAAATTATGATAATAAAATTTTCCAAGAGATTGCTCAGCTAAAAACCTGTATTCTACACCGCAAATCGCGTTAATCATTGTTTACAAATTAAAAATTTATACGGAAAAAAAAGTGTTACAATGTTTGTTTTTTTACTGAGGCAATTACTATGAGCGGAATAATGGATATGATAACCCAACAACTGGGTTCAAGCATGATGCAACAAATGGCATCTAAAATTGGCGGCGACAATGACGGAATCAAACGAGCTGCGGCGGTTGCTGTTCCAATGATCATTTCAGCATTGCAAAAAAATGCAGGTTCCAGACAAGGTGCTGAATCATTGGCAAATGCTCTGGATAAAAAACACAGTGGTGGGATATTGGATAATCTAGGTAGTTTACTTGGTGGAGACTCCATGAGAGATGGTGGAAAAATTTTGGGTCATGTTTTTGGTAATCGTCAGGACAACATCACTCAGCAATTAGGAAGAGCAACAGGTCTAGGCAATCAAGGAGCCGGAGATTTAATGTCAATGTTGGCACCGATGGTGATGGGCGCATTGGGTAAAGCCAAACAACAAAGTGGAGCCGGAGTGAGTGGATTACAGGATTTACTGAGACAAGAACAACAAACCATTCAAAAACGTCAGCCTAAACAAATGGGTATGATTGAAGGAATGCTCGATAGTGACGGTGACGGCGATGTGGACTTAGGTGATATTTTGAAAAAAGGCTCAGGACTTTTGAGTGGATTTTTTAAATAAGCCTAAAACACCCAAAGTGATAAAAAACCCGTGTTTATCGCGGGTTTTTTAATGAAGATTAATGCTGAATTTGCCGTTTGTTTCTAACGCCTGATTTACCTTGTTTGTTTTGAGGGTTGAGTATATTTTCCAGCTTGCCTTTTTCTCCGGTATTTTGAAAGTCTTTATTCAAAGCGTCAAAGGCTAGCTCTTCTTCAATTTCCAAAACTTCTGTCATCTGTTGATAAAGTAACACAAAGAGTCTGCGCAGGGAGATTTTCCAGGTGCTTCCTTCGGCTTCATAGAGATTATCGGATAGCTTTAAAAAGTTTTTAAAAGGAGATTCTCCCATAATTAACTCTTTGCTATTTGAAAAACGCCCCGAGTTTCCAATCATATCCCAGTAACGAGCAAAACGATTGACTCTTTGCATGGTTGCAAAGTCAATATCGCGGGTTTTGAGGATGTTGTAAGGCTGAATACGGCTGTAAACCATTTCGTATTCTTCGGTATGTCGGTTGATGGGTGCTCCTCGCAACCTTTTTAGAATGCCGAGTTGGATTTCCTGTGGGTTGAGTGCAATCAGCTTATCGAAGCTTTTGGAAAAGTTTTGCAGGCTGTCTCCAGGAAGTCCGAATATCAAATCAGCATGAATATGAGCCGTAGTGTTTTCACGCAACCACAAAAGATTTTCGACTGTCTTTTCGTTATCTTGCTTGCGAGAAATCAACTCCTGAATTATTGGATCGAATGTCTGAACACCTATTTCAAATTGCAAAACATTTTCAGGGAATTTTTCAAGAATTTTTCGCAGAGGTTCCGGCAAACGATCCGGAATCACTTCAAAATGGATGGACATATCATCTGTCAGACGATGTAGAAAAAACTCTAAAATTGCCACAGTGGTTGAGGCTTTAAGATTGAATGTCCGGTCGATAAACTTGAAATGTCTAGCTCCGCGCTGAATCAGTTTTTCCATTTCCTTCAAAAAATTATCAATGGAAAATGATTTCGAGGTTTTGTCGAGTGCAGAAAGGCAAAACTCACACTTGAATGGACAACCGCGAGAGGCCTCAACATACAAAATACGGTTTTTAATGTCTTGATCCGAATAATAGTCATACGGCATTTGCAATTGTTCCAGAGGCAAATCGATTCCGGTAATGATATTTTCCAACGGTTTTTCGTTATTCAAAAGTTGTCTGCATAAGGTTTTGAATTGTAACTCACCAGCGCCTTTAATCACATAATCGGTGAATTTTAACCAGTACGGTTGATCCGGAACATGACTCACTTCAGGACCACCAACAACGACAATGGTTTCGGGAGAAACTTGTTTCAGTAGTTTGATGCAAGCACCAGTTTCAGCGGCATTCCAGATATACACGCTAAAGCCAACTATCTTTGCTTGTTTTTGCAAAATCTTTTCGACAATATCAATCGGACGTTCATGAATTGTAAATTCAAGGATAGCCGCTTGATTTTGTATCTCTCCAAGGTTGGCAAACAAATAACGCAAGCCAAAAGCCGAGTGAATGTACTTGCTGTTGAGAGTTGTTAGGATGATTTCAGACATAGCGGACAATGATACCCAATTCATTTTGAAAGCAAAAGCTATTTATTTGTAGTTTGAAAGAAAGCACTTTATACTTGTTAATGATTAAAAAGAGTGGAACATATGACATTAACTAAAAAAATAATAATTTATATGATTGTTGGTGCTGTTGTTGGCATCATTATAAATACAACCGGATTAATGGAGAGCCCATTTGTGGGTGGAAAACTTGTTGGAGGTGTTTTTTACGTTGTTGGTAAAGTGTTTTTATACTCTCTGCAGATGTTGGTCGTACCATTGGTCTTTGTTTCACTTTTTTGCGGAACTGCTGCACTTAAAAATCCCGCCATGTTGGGAAAGATAGGTGGTAAAACACTGACTCTATATTTGATTACAACCGGTATTGCGATAACGATTGCTTTGAGTCTGGCATCGGTGATACAGCCAGGAGCGGGCTTTGATTTACCAACAGATGTTCAGTTTAGCGCAAAACAAGCCCCTCCTTTTGTTGAAGTTTTGATTGGACTTGTTCCCAGAAACCCTGTTCAGGCAATGGCGGATGGCAATATGCTGCAAATAATCATTTTTTCTATTCTTTTGGGATTGGCTGCGACTATGGCCGGAGAACCTGGCAAAAGGGTTATTAGCTTCTTTGAGGATTTCAATGTCATTATTATGAAGTTGGTCAAAATCGTTATGGAGCTGGCTCCATATGCCGTATTTGCCCTGATAGCCAAGGTTTTTGCTGAAATTGGAATCGATGCCATCAAGAACCTTTCTAAATATTTCTTCACCTTGTTTTTTATTTTAGTGCTTCATGCATTGGTGGTTTATCCTGTGTTATTGACCACACTGGCAAAGCTCAATCCTCTGACGTTCTTGTCCAAGATGCGAACAGCAATGACGTTTGCATTTGGTACAGCTAGTTCCAATGCCACCATTCCGGTTTCCATGAGAACTGTAACTGAGAGAATGGGTGTTAGTAAATCAATAGGTTCTTTTTCCATACCCTTTGGAGCAACCATCAATATGGATGGAACTGCTATCATGCAGGGTGTGGCAACCGTTTTTATTGCACAAGCTTATGGAATTGACCTGACATTGTCACAACTGGTGACGGTTGTTATGATGTCAATTATGGCATCTATAGGCACAGCCGGTGTTCCAGGTGTTGGATTGATTATGTTGGCAACAGTTTTGACACAAGTCGGTCTCCCTGTTGAGGGCATAGGAATAATCATAGGTGTTGACAGATTACTCGATATGACCAGAACGGTGGTCAATATCACAGGTGATTGTGCAGTGACGTGTATTGTGGCGAAATCCGAAGGAAAACTGGATGAAAGAGTCTTTAATGACCCTGATGCCGGAGTGATTGAAGAGGAGCATGTCTATTAGATCCGATGAATAATACTTGGCTCAAAAAAGTTACGATTGAGTCTGAAACTGTTTCATTAGTCCCATTGCAAAAAGAGCATGCTGCTTCACTTGTCGAGGCAGCATCTGATGGAGAACTTTGGAATCTTTGGTTTACCACCGTTCCTGACGAAGCAACTATCGACTCATATATTGGTTTTGCATTATCAGAACAACAAAGAGGTCGCTCACTTCCCTTCGTTGTTGTGCATAATGAATCTCAAAAAATTATTGGTTCCACTCGTTTTTGTAATGCTGACGCCAGTAACAAAAGAGTGGAAATCGGATACACCTGGTATTCATCAAGATTTCAGAGGTCATCAGTTAACACCGAATGTAAGTTACTTTTGTTAACTCATGCTTTTGAAGAGTTATCGGCGATTGCAGTCGAGTTTCGAACGCATTGGTTTAATCAGACCTCCCGAACAGCAATAGCTCGTTTGGGAGCCAAACAAGATGGAATTCTGAGAAATCACCAGCTTATGCCGGATGGAAGTTATCGTGATACGGTTGTTTTTTCAATTATCAATAGTGAGTGGTTGGCTGTTAAATCCTACTTGATGAATAAACTGCGAAAGTATAATTAAACTTTTAGGGTTTACTATTTGGTTGATTTTGATTCTATCAGTTATAATATCCGTCCTTTCAAGGCAGCCATAAAGTTGTTGCTATATTATATTCGGAAGGTTAAATCTCTATGACGGCTTATGTATTTGTAACCGGTGGTGTGGTTTCATCATTGGGTAAAGGAATTGCAGCAGCATCTCTCGCATCATTATTGGAATCCCGAGGATTAAAAGTT
Organism: Lysobacterales bacterium; assembly: GCA_020442665.1. GTDB lineage: Bacteria > Pseudomonadota > Gammaproteobacteria > Xanthomonadales > Marinicellaceae > NORP309. The sequence continues at coordinate 21,946 of JAGRJP010000088.1, read as the reverse complement.
TCACTGATGAAGCTGGATCCATATATTAATGTTGATCCCGGCACTATGAGTCCGTTTCAACACGGTGAAGTTTTTGTGACCGATGATGGAGCAGAAACAGATTTGGATTTGGGACATTACGAACGATTTGTTCGTACCAAAATGGGACGCAAGAACAACTTCACCAGTGGTCAGATTTACGAACAGGTGATTCGTAAGGAACGTCGAGGAGATTATCTGGGTGGAACTGTTCAAGTTATTCCACATATCACCAATCATATCAAGGAAAAAATCAAGGAAGCAGGAGTCGGATATGATGTTTTGATGGTTGAAATTGGTGGAACTGTCGGCGATATTGAATCTCTGCCTTTTTTGGAAGCCATTCGTCAATTAGGAGTTGAAGAAGGAAAGCGAAACTCAATGTTTGTGCATTTAACCTTGGTTCCTTATATCAAAGCAGCAGGTGAGCTTAAAACCAAGCCAACTCAACATTCTGTCAAAGAGCTTCGTTCGATTGGAATTCAACCGGATGTGCTTTTATGCCGTTCAGAGCTTGAAGTTCCTGAACATGAGCGCAAAAAAATTGCATTATTCACAAACGTCGCTGAAAAAGCCGTTATCAACATGGTTGATGTGGACAATATTTATAAAATTCCGGCAGTTTTGGGTAAAGAAGGCTTTGATGATTTGGTCATCGAACAATTTGGCTTGAGTTGTAACGAAGCCGATTTATCAGAGTGGAAACGAGTGATTGATGCCGAGGAGTCAGCAACTCAAGTGATTCGTGTTGGTATGGTTGGAAAGTATTTGGATCACAGCGATGCCTATAAGTCTCTTTTTGAAGCCTTGCGTCATGCCGGCATACCGAATAATGTTAAAGTCGAAATCACAGAAATTGATTCAGAGTCCTTAGAAAGAGGCAAAGACTTCTCACAGCTAGAAAAAGTCGATGCTATATTAGTTCCCGGAGGATTCGGCGACCGCGGATTTGAAGGTAAAATTAATGCAGTGAGGTATGCTCGTGAGAACAAAATTCCTTATCTGGGAATCTGTTACGGAATGCACGCGGTTGTTATTGAGTTTGCCCGTAATGTTTGTGGATTGGCCGGGGCAAATACCACCGAAAACAACATTGAAGCTGACCACCCGGTGATTGCACTGATTACTCAGTGGGAAGATCATTTAGGAAAGATTGAAACCAGAAACAGAAACTCTGACTTGGGCGGAACTATGCGTTTGGGTGCACAAAAATCGGTTTTGCTGGAGGGAACACTCGCCAGAAAAGTTTACGGAGAGGATATTATCTGTGAGCGCCATCGTCATCGTTATGAATTTAACAATACGTATCGTGAAGTGCTTCAGCAAAACGGACTCACACTGAGTGCCACATCGGAAGATGGTAACTTGATTGAAATGGTGGAACTTCCGCAATCAGAACACCCATGGTTTTTGTCCTGTCAGTTTCATCCTGAATTCACCTCAACCCCAAGAGACGGGCATCCCTTATTTGCCGGGTTTATAGCAGCAGCCAAAGAGAATAAAAAATCATGAAATTATGTCATTTTGAAGTTGGTTTAGACAAGCCATTCTTTCTAATCGCCGGACCTTGTGTGATTGAATCCGAACAACTAGCAATAGAGACTTCTGGCAAACTCAAAGAAATTTGTGAAAAATTATCCATTCCATTTATTTACAAATCATCTTTCGATAAAGCCAACCGCACTTCAATCAACAGTTTTCGCGGTTTGGGGATGGAAGAAGGTTTGAGAATTCTTTCAGAAGTGAAAAAACAGGTTGGTGTTCCAGTGTTAACCGATGTGCATGAGGATACACCTATGGATGAAGTGGCATCTGTTGTTGATGTGATTCAAACCCCCGCCTTTCTCGCCAGACAAACTAATTTTTTGCTCAAAGCTTGTAGTGTCGGAATTCCCGTTAATATCAAAAAAGGTCAGTTTATGGCTCCTTGGGATATGAAAAATGTAGTCGAAAAAGCCAAATCAACAGGCAATAATCAAATCATGGTTTGCGAAAGAGGAGCCAGTTTTGGGTACAATAATCTTGTTTCTGATATGCGCTCACTTGCAGCAATGCGGGATACAGATTGTCCAGTTGTTTTTGATGCAACGCACTCGGTGCAACTTCCTGGTGGTCAGGGCGGTTCTTCGGGCGGACAAAGAGAATATATTCCGGTTCTGGCTCGTGCGGCGGTAGCAGCAGGAGTTTCAGGACTGTTCATGGAAACACACCCCAACCCGGAACAAGCAAAAAGCGATGGGCCAAATGCCATTCGTTTAAACATGATTGAACAACTTTTAAGCGTTCTTAAACAAATCGACCAAACAGTAAAATCTCAACCATTTTTGGAGAACAACAATGACTGGAATTAAAAAAGTTTATGCCCGTGAAGTTTTAGACTCTCGTGGAAACCCGACGCTAGAAGCGGAAGTGACTCTCGACTCCGGTGCGTTTGGTCATGCAATTGTTCCATCGGGGGCATCCACTGGTACTAGAGAAGCAATCGAGTTGCGCGATGGAGACAAAAGTCGCTATCTGGGTAAAGGCGTCAAAAAAGCGGTAGAAAATGTCAATACAGTTATTTCACAAGAGCTTCTTGGTAAAGTTGCATCTAATCAGTCAGAAATTGACAATTTAATGATAGAGCTTGATGGTACGGATAACAAAGGCAAACTGGGTGCCAATGCGTTATTGGGTGTTTCTCTAGCAACAGCCAAAGCGGTTGCGAATGAAAAACATCAACCTTTATTCAAAAGTATAGCAACTGTTGATGAGTTCGTACTACCTGTTCCAATGATGAATATTATCAATGGCGGTGAGCACGCTGATAACAATGTGGACATTCAGGAATTTATGGTGATGCCGGTGGGTTTTGATAAGTTTTCTGAAGCACTTCGTTGCGGAACAGAAATTTTTCACGCATTGAAATCAGTTCTTAATAAAAAAGGTTTAAGCACGGCGGTTGGTGATGAAGGTGGTTTTGCTCCTGATTTGCGCTCCAATGTAGAAGCTGTTGATACCATCATGACAGCGATTGATAAGGCGGGATATAAAGCAGGAAAAGATGTTTTTCTCGCTTTGGATTGTGCAGCTTCTGAGTTTTATGAAAACGGAACATATAACTTAGCCGGTGAAGGTAAAAAGTTTGATTCCAATGGTTTTTCTGATTTTTTAGGTGGTTGGGTGAATCAATATCCGATTATCTCCATCGAAGATGGTTTGGACGAGTCTGATTGGGATGGCTGGAAATATCTGACTCAGCAACTCGGTAAGAAAATCCAGATTGTCGGTGATGATTTATTTGTAACGAATCCGAAAATCTTTGCCGAAGGTATCGAAAAAGGCATAGCCAACTCGATTCTGATAAAACTGAACCAAATCGGAACTCTTACAGAAACTCTCAAAGCCATTGATATGGCGTATCAAGCCGGATATACAGCAGTGGTTTCACATCGTTCCGGCGAAACCGAAGACAGCACAATAGCCGATTTGTCTGTAGCCACCTCAGCCACCCAAATAAAAACCGGTTCTCTGTGTCGTTCGGATCGTATTGCTAAGTATAATCAACTATTACGTATTGAAGATCTGTTGGGAGCTTCTGCAAAATATGCCGGGAAGTCCGCTTTTGATTTGTTGGGAATTTTGTAAAAAAGCTGCTGGTTTTTAAATAGTTTCCGAAATTAATAACCCGGAGGAATGTATTTAAAGCGAGCCATTTGTTCTCTATGAGTTTCCACTATTCTTTTGATTTGCTCCTCTGATAGAAGCTCTTTCCATTGGTTAGCTTTGCCTTTTCTGAAAAAAGAGGTTGCGCTTTCATGTTTTTCTACGAAGCCTTTGGTTTGTTCTTGTTTCTTAAGGTTGCCGAAAGAAGAGTCTTTGATTGCTTTGATTAGTCGTTTAGGGTCCTTTTTTAGTCCAAGTAATGACTCTACTTTTCTGAAATATTTTTTTGGATTGCTTAATAAATCTTCATATCTTAAAACTAGTAGGTTGCGACTGGCTTCTTGAGTCCAGCTACTAACATTTAATGACCAGGAAGTGATAATTTGTGGAACATTTTCAGGTTCATTGGGTGTACCGGCCATATCATTTGCCATGTAATCAATGGCCTCATCAATTGTGTACCCAAAGTAATTGCTCAATGATATTACAACGTCTAACGGGTTTCTAACAACATATATGGCTCCGGAAGAGACCGACCAATTATGTAAAGGATAGCCTTTATATTGACCCTGAAAATTGTGCGATTTAACAAATACGGTTCCGTTCGCGTGAGCCGCTATATCGGCATGAACGGTTGGACGAATTGAACAAACTTCTTCAAGGCTAAGATCTGTGGTTTTTTTGCCATTACTTAAAAACTTTTGATAACGAAAAGCCTTAACTTCATCAATAGATTGTTGATGAATGGTGTTGATATCGACGGGTTTCTTCGCCAGATAATTATGTATAAATGTTCTAATCCAAGTATTTCCTGACTTAGGATATGACGCCAACCATAAAATATTTCCCATAGTGATCCAAAAACCAATATAATCAGTTTTGCATTATACTTTAAAAGAACGAAACCTTAATTGTAATCACCATATGTGAATAAAAAACACTGGTTCCATATGAAAGCAATTCGATTAATGTAAAATGGCAACCTAATTTTTAAATGACAAATAGAATATGAGAATCCTTCGTTACACGGTTTTAGCACTTATATTTTTAATTGTATTTGTAGCTATAGGCGGTTTGTTTTTACCATCTAAAGTTTCTATGTCCCGAAGTGTTTTTATAGAAAAACCGACAGAGATTATATTTAAATTTGTGAATTCGCAAAAAAACTTTAACGATTGGTCTCCTTGGTTTGGACTAGATCCAAATGCTGTTTATACAATTTCAGGAGCTGAATCTGGTGTTGGCTCCAAAATTTCATGGCAAGGAAACGATAAGGTTTATAAAGGCTCGAATGAAATAATAGAGTCAGAGGAAAACAAGCTGGTTAGATATGAATTTTATTTTGGCAAGTCTGATCAACCGGCATTTTCAAATATGTCATTCAAACCGGTTGGAAACGGAACGACTGTGGCATGGACATTTGAAAATGATTTTGGCTACAATGTTTTTTATCGATATTTTGGCTTGATTTTGGAAGATATGATTGCCCCTGATTATGAAAAAGGCTTATCAAACCTTAAAACTCGTTTAGAAAGACAATAAGTTTGGTGTTTAAAAATCAGCAACAGGGTTTAATGTTTAAAGACATTGCTAGTTTGTTGCAGAAAACCTTTCCTGATTTTAAATCCACCTCAGAAGAACAAATTCCGTCTAGTGATATTTTGAATCATGGTTTTACACACAAGAACTTAAATGATAAAAACCTTCGATTTTCTATTCAGGATGAAACATTGCCTTTTGCGGAACTGGGTTATGAGGAAAGAATATATCTTCAAGGTTTGATTGCTACCCGAAAACAAAACTGGCATGACTTTTTTAATTCGATGGTTTGGCATAAATATCCAGAAACAAAAAAAGTAATCAATTCGATACATTACCAGGAAATTCAAATACAAAAAAGTTCTTTGCGCTCTCGAAAGCGAGATTTACTAACATTGTTTGATGAAAGTGGCGTCATCGTTGTTGCCGGTGATAAGTATCTGGATATGATTCGTAATCATCAATGGGTCGAGTTATTTATTGAAAATAAGAAAAGATGGCTTGATGGAACCATTCGGTTATTTACATTCGGTCATGCAATGTTTGAAAAATATCTAAGTCCTTATATTGGTATGACGGCGCAGGCGTTGTTATTATCAAACTTACACAGTGATATTGATGAGAGTTTGGCAAGAGATTTGGAAAACGGAAAAATTTTAAACTCGAAAGCGGAGTTATCACCTCTTCCGTTGCTGGGAATACCTCGTTGGCATAATAATCAAGACGAAGACTTTTATGCCAACAAGAATTATTTCAGATGATTATTCTTTGATAGTTACGTTTGCCTTGGCGCGAGCCAGTTGTGAAAACTTGGAAAGTTTTTGCTGTTGAACTGTCTTAATAACGGCTTGTTTCACATCCTCTAATTTTGGAGGTGTAATTGGTCGTTTCGCTTCAAGATAAACCACATGAGCTCCAAATGGACTGCTGACAACGGTTTTAATAACCGAGTTTTCTTCAGCATTGGGTAAAACCTCTCTGAATTTTTCCGGTAACCGACCCAGATTGACCCAAGATATATCTCCGACATTTCTCATGCCCGGATTTTCAGCCAGGAATTGTTTTTCTTTCTCAAGATAGTCTTCAACAGATTTAATTTCATCCAAAGCTTTAATGGCTTCAATTTCATCTTTATAAAGCAAATGATGAACATGATACTCGAAACCTCCAACTTGTTGGTTGGCAGCATCATAAGCTTGCTGAATTTCTTCATCTGTTACAGTGTTTTCTTTCAGATAATCTCCTTGAGCCTCACTCACAAGAGCCTTTATTTTGATGTACTCAATACCCAACAATTGTTCATCAGTTAATTTTAAACCTTTTTTTGTCGCAACATTTGCAATGGCAATTTCGGTTATTAAATTTTCAAGAGCTTGATTGAGTGTGGGACCATCGGTTTTACTGATGCCGTTAGCATTGAGATAGGCTTTGAGTAAATTGGCAGTTATAGCCTTATCCCCAACAACCGCTATTGTTTCTGAATTATCGGTGTAAGTTGTTTGTTCATCACCTTTCTGACAGGCTGAAAGAACAAAAACCAGTATAAATAAAAAGCAAGTCTTCATAAAAGTCTGATTATAAAAAAGAGAGATTATAACCTAAGAAAGCCAATCTCTACGGAATAACACAAGAATACGTTAAAATACGCGCTTTGAAAAAGATATTAGTGATGAAAAAAGTAAAAATATATCATAATCCCAGATGCTCAAAATCCCGGCAAACTCTTCAAATCCTCGAAGAAAATGGTGTTGAACCAGAAATTATTAAATATCTCGAAACACCCCCGACAGTCGCAGAATTAGAAAGAGTTTTAGAGTTGTTGAATAAACAACCTAGAGACATTATGCGGAAAAATGAAGCAGAATATAAAGAATATGATATGTCTAATGAGAGCTTGTCAAAATCTGACTTGATTCGGCTAATGCACGAGCATCCGAAAGTAATTGAAAGACCGATTGTTTTTACTAAAGACAAGGCCGCAATTGGACGACCTCCTGAGTCTGTTCTCGATATTCTATAAACCATGGCAGAAACTAATGTTTTAATTTTGTATTATTCCAAGCATGGAAATACAGCTAAAATGGCAAAGCTGATTGCTCGGGGTGTTTCATCTTGCCAAGGTGTGAATGCTGTTATTCGTAGTATTTGCCCTGCCGGAAATGAAAACTTTGTCTCAAGTGATATCTTTGTAACCGAGAAAGATTTATACGATTGTGATGCTTTGATTTTAGGCTCACCAGTACGTTTCGGAAATATGGCAGCTCCAATGAAAGAGTTTATTGATTCAACCGGTGGTGTTTGGGCTTCGCGAGGTCTTGAAAGCAAACCGGCAGCCGTTTTTACCTCCGGTTCGAGTTTGCACGGAGGACAAGAATCGACCTTGTTATCAATGATGATTCCTTTGTTGCATCACGGAATGCTGGTGGTTGGTTTGCCCTATAGTGAAAAATCTTTGTTAAACACTGAAAGCGGAGGATCACCTTATGGTGCGAGTCATTGGTCCGGAAATGGTTCAGATAGGGTCATAGATAAGAACGAAAAGGAATTGTGCCTAGCTTTGGGAAAACGAGTTGCACAAATTGCCCAAAAACAAAAAGCCGGCTGAGTAACCGGCTTTAATTTTTATAGTTAATGAATTTTATTTATTTTCCACCAACTTTTTGTTTTTGCTTTTCCAACTCCTCTTGAAACTTTATTGTTTCTGCTTCCTTATAATGTTTGTTGGTTGACAACACAACCATGTGCTCCCACTCTTGACCAGGTAACAGTGCTCCATATAGATTGGTTTTTGGTAGTTGTGAATTTGCGATAAAAAACAAACCTTCACCAACAACAGCCCCATAAGAAAGGTTGTTAAACTGTGGGTTTGCTGCCTCAATAGGAATAATTCTATTAATTACAAATTTCGAATCATTGAGTTTTAGTCTCATAATTCTTTCCGGCTTGAAACCGTTTTGCAGAATAATCAGGCTGTTGTCATCGAAAAGCATATCCGAAATACCGGTTAAATTTAAATCCGGCTTATTTGAAAAATTAAATATTTGTTGATCTTTCAGGCTTAGAATAATGATTCCTTCTTCGTTATCACTGACATACAAAATGTCCCCGGTCTCATCAGAGGTGATACTTCTCAGGTTTTGATATTTCTGTGTTGCAAAGGCAACAGTAATATCGTTGCTATCCTTGCCAATTTTTAGGACAAGATTTTTAATCCCATCAATAAAAAACAAGTCTCCCTTTGGCGTCAGGTGCATGTCACGAATAAAGGTTGGTCTTTTATTTTCAGGAACCAAAATAGAACTAATGAGTTTACCGGTGTCCAATTCGTATTTGAATATACCGGACAATCCTGAGGTTTCTTTATCAACTTTGCCGAACTGGCTAATTGCGGCACTTGCAACCCACAGGACATTATTCTTAGAGTCTGCAGCTAGGCTTAATGCGGCCCAAGGACCATTTTTCCCACCTGGTGTCGGCTCCACTAAACGAGAAATGTTACCATTGCTTTCAACTTTAATGACACTTCCATCTCTGAGGCTACCCATTAAAAAAGATTGGCTTTTTTCGTCAAAAGTTAAACTTTCAAACAATAAACCGCTAAAACTTTTATTAATATTAAATGCTTCAATACCCTCTCCGTAATGTTTTCCACTGACATCCATGTTTTCTTTAATATAATTAAAAACATTGTGCACTTTAATGGTCTCTAAATCAGGGTCGTTTGCCAAATCATAATAAATACCTTGTTTTTGCAAGGCAATAAGAGCATTGTATGCCTCAGATTTTTTCCCCGCTAGTGAGTACGCTTGAGCCAACTTATATTGAAAAACCGGAATGCTAGGCTTCAGTTTGACCACTTTTTCCAGTGCTTTTATCAAATCATCATATTTACCTTCTTTTTTTGCAATCATTGCTACCCTCATTAGGGTTGCAACGTCATTGGCATTGTTGATTTTAAGTTCTCGATCCGTTGGGGGCTTACTTTCTAAAAATTGTGCATTTGCACTTACAAAAAAACATAAACACGCAAGCGTGAAAATCTTATTCATATAAAAATCTCTGAATGTTAAATAATAAAGTCAGGCGTTATGACCTGTAAAATGCAAGATGGTTCATCTTAATTCAAAAGAATATAGCGAACCCGCTTTCTTCAACTCGCCCTAGATTCTAGCCACAAAATTTTTTTTTGCAACTTTCTGGGGTTGATAAGAAAATAACATTGGCGAGTATTGATTGAATCTCCAATAAATCAAGTAAATTCGGTTCATCCATGTACTAAAAAGCAGCTTGAGCATAAAATACCCGTGTTTATAATATATTAGAATAAAATGAAGCTAGAAAACGACCTCTTACTGAGAGCTTTAACCAAGCAAAAAACTGAAAGAACGCCGGTATGGGTGATGCGTCAAGCCGGAAGATATTTGCCTGAATATCGCGAAGTCAGGAAAAAAGCCGGTGATTTTATGACGATGGCTAAAAACCCGGAAATGGTTTGTGAAGTGACTTTACAGCCATTGCGCCGTTTTCCTTTGGATGCAGTGATTATTTTTTCTGATATTTTGACCATTCCTGATGCCATGGGCATGGGTTTGTATTTTGTAACCGGTGAAGGTCCAAAGTTTAAAAAGCCAATATCAACCGCTGAAGATGTTGATAATTTACCTGAAATAGACGTCAATCATGACTTGAAATATGTTATGGACGGTATCTCTTTAACCTCTCAAACATTAAACAGAAAAGTTCCGCTACTTGGATTTTGTGGATCGCCGTGGACATTGATGACATATATGGTTGAAGGTGGAAGTTCGAAAAACTTTTCCAAAGCAAAATCCTTTTTGCTCAATCAACCACAAGCCTCTCATAAACTATTACAAAAAATTACCGACGCCAGTATTAATTACCTGAATGCTCAAATCGCCAGCGGAGCAAATGCTGTACAGGTTTTTGATTCTTGGGGAGGAGCATTATCACCAGAAATGTATCGAGTGTTTTCAATGGATTATATGCAGAAAATCGTACAAGGTGTGAAAAAAGAAAACCCTGAAACACCGGTTATTCTTTTCTCCAAAGGGGTTCAATATAATCTTAAAAACCTCGCAAATACCGGAGCGGATTGTTTAGGTGTGGACTGGACAACGGACTTATCGTTAGCAAGAGAATTAACTCAGGATAAAGTCGCATTACAAGGGAATATGGATCCATGTGTGTTATACGCAAAAGATTCTGTTATTGAGGAAGAAGTTAAAAAAGTTATCGATTCTTTTGGTGAAGGAAACGGACATGTATTTAATTTAGGCCATGGAATGCAGCCTGATATGCAGCCTGAAAAACTCGAGGTTTTGGTCAATGCCGTTAGAAAATTTTCAGAAAAATAGCTGATGATTGAGCTTGCCAAATTAAAGGATATTGAGTCAGGTGTATTGCGAGAATGTTCAATAGACACAGGACAGGGCCAGCTTTCATTGATATTGATTGAAAGAGAAGAAGGTTTCAAAGCATACACAAACTCTTGTCCCCATCAGGGACGAAGACTTGATTTTGCTGAAAATCAGTTCTTAATGACAGAAAACCAAGAATTGGTTTGTCCGGCTCATGGTGCTGTATTTGAGTTGAACAAAGGATATTGTCTCAGCGGCCCATGTAAAGGTCAAAGTCTCAGGCAAATAGATATTAAGGTCGATGAAGAAAGTATTTTTGCGATATTGGAATAATCCGACAACTCAATTGCTTTTTAGGTATGGGATTGTTGGTGTTTTAGCAAGTGTTGTTCATTTCTCTATTGCGCTGTTTTCTTATAAGGTTTTACAAATCAACTTTTTTGTTTCACATTTTTCAGGATTTCTCTTTGGGCTTTTTACGGCGTATTTCGGTCATTATTTTTATTCATTCAATGACAACCAAAAACATCAAAAAAGGTTTCCAAAGTTTGTAATTACCTCGTTGACAGCACTTGTTCTCCACCAAGGAGGTGCTTACACGTTAGTAAATTGGGTAAAGCTCGATTATTCTTCCAGAGTTTTACCGATGTTGGTTGTTATTGTTCCGGTCTTTACTTTTTTGCTCAATAAATTTTGGGTTTTTTCTCCAATCGATGAAGAAATGTGAAACTGATAGGCTTCAATTATCAACGGTTTAAAACTAAACCCTTTGTCAACCCAATCATTGTTAATTTCGTTTGTTGGAATGAATAACTTCATAATCTTTGTTTCATTTTTGCGAATTGAAATTATTCAAAATAAATCTGTCATAAATATGGCAAAGAGGTGATTTTTTCAGATTCTCTAAGCATCCTTTACTATATTAGAATATTTTAATATAATTCACTTATTGCACATCAATTGGCATCATGGTAGAAACTCAAGATAAACAAAAGTCCTATGAGGATTTAAAGGAACACGCATCAAAAGCAGCGAGAATGCTGAAAACTCTTTCCAGCGAGTCCCGTTTAATGATTTTGTGTGCTTTGGAAGTTAGGGAATATTCTGTAACTGAGCTTCATCAACAAATTGGACTCAGCCAATCTGCCTTAAGCCAACATTTAGCAACTTTGAGAAGAGAAGGGATGGTGAAAACCAGACGTGAATCACAAGTGATTTATTATTCTCTGGCACAATCAAACACAACTCGCATTATTGAAGTGCTCAGCGATTTGTATTGTCCGGCGAACGGATAGAGTTTATTTATTGCGAAGTTCACAGGAGCGTTCTAGTCTGAAGTTCTTCCAATGAGCAATAGTTAGCAATAATCCACCACACACGAAAATCACTGACTCTACAAGGATTGAAATCTTTTCTTCTAACAGAGTTCCGGTTACTAACAACCCAATACCAATCAAAGCATATACAAGAACCAACTTTTCTTTATGTTTTAAAAATCCCCTGCCAATGCTCCAAACAGCAATAATTATAATCAGAGAAATCCAAATCCAACCATGACCAAAGTGTGCCCATTTGGGGATAATTGGAGCAATACTTAACAATATCGGAGCAATTGCACATTGTATGGCACATATCAGCGATAAGCTGATGCCAAGAATATCAGAAATGGATCGAGATTTTTTAATATTTAGAACAGTTAAGTTTAGGAAGTGTATATATAAAGCCGCATCTAGCATTTTGCAAGTCATCATGAATATAAATTAATGTTACAGACAATTATTTTTTCGCTCAGGTTTGTTAAAATGTCACTTTAACAAAAACAAATTCGTCAAATGGAACAAAACTTAGAACAAGATAATATTGGTATTATTGCCACACTTAAACAACAAATAATAAACTTCATAAACAACCCTGATGCCATTCTGGCAATTCTAACCAAAGTCGCTATCGCACTTGTAATATTTTGGGTTGGTAAAAGAATCGCCAAAATCATTGTGCATTTTTTGGTAAAAGGCCTGAAAAAATCAGGTGCAGCACCTATGCTCGTCAATTTTTTGAGAAATTTTGTTTACTTCCTGCTAATGGCATTTGTCATTTTGACAGCATTGGGCGAACTTGGAGTGAAAACCACATCACTATTGGGGATGCTGGCAGCCGCTGGTTTGGCAATTGGTCTGGCGTTGAAAGACTCTCTTGCCAATATTGCATCAGGTGTGATGATTGTTATCTTCAGACCATTTAGAATAGGAGACTTTGTGGAAGTTGCCGGTCACGCCGGAAAAGTGATGGAGATAAAGATTTTTAATACGGTTTTGAACTCCGGTGACAACAAACAAATCATTATTCCTAATGGACAAATAACCTCGGGTTCAATTGTAAATTATTCGGCCAACGATACAAGGCGAATCGATTTTGTGATTGGAGTGAGTTATGATGATGATTTAAAACTGGCAAGAAATACCATGCTGGAAATCATGCAGGAACATCCTTTGGTTCTTGAAGACCCGGCTCCATCAGCAGCTGTAAATAATCTGGGAGCGAGTTCGGTCGATATTAATGTTCGACCCTGGGTTAAAACAGAAGATTATTGGACGGTTCATGCAGAACTATTAGAGCGATTTAAAGTTCGGTTGGAAGAAGTTGGGTGTAGTATTCCATATCCACAAACAGATGTTCACTTATACAAGAACGAATCATAGTTTCTAATATTTAAAACTTAGAAAAACCGTTTGAACCGTTTGTTATAGATTTTAACAAGCGGTTTTTTATTTTTTAAACATTGTCCTATCAAAATAATCATTGTCGTGTTTGCAAATAAGCGAATAAAAAATGCGGAGAGCAAACATGACAAGAAAACTCTTTTTAATACTGATACTGGTAAACACCTCTGTTTTTTCATCTCCTTATAATAGTGGAGCACAAATTGCAGCGAGTGTGGGATTGCCCGGAATTGATGCCAGCAACCAAATAGCCGGTCCTTTCATTGGTCAGCAAAATACGATTTATTACTTGGGAAACTCCGGGCTAATAACATATTTTCATCCAACGCAATATTTTGCTTATTTCGGTGAGCTTCAAGGTGACGTCGTTAAATACAAATACATGCTGACACCGCAAGGTCAATATGTCATTAACGACTACAATCAGTCCCAACAAGTGAATGTTTTACCAAATGATGTTTATCGTTGGCCTCACGCTAATGCCGTTGCACAGGTATTAGTTCAATATTTGATGGCAATTAAACAAGGAATGATTGCAGCGCCATCTCAAACAACTGACTGGAATACTATGTCGCAAATCAGTTCTGATATGCACAAATCCACAATGTCTATTCTTGGGCGTATGGGTGATGACGGATGCACACAATATTACGATGGTGTTTATTATCTGGGTTGTTGGTGATAGAGAGTGAAAAGATGATGAAAAAAATGATTATATTTTTAGTTTTAATATTAACCTCTCGTAGTTTTGCAATCAACCTTGGGAGTTTGGATACCTCTTTCAGCAACGACGGAGTCAGTGATGGTTGGTTGCTGGATGGTGTCACCGGTGGAAGTGTGAGCGGACAATCAGTAGCAGTAGATCGACAAGGAAGAATTCTGGTAGCTGGTGTAGAGGTTATTTTTGGGCAGGGTCAAAGAGTCATGGTCAGAAGATATTTGCCGGATGGAACCTATGATAACACTTTAAACTCTGCAGGATTGGGAAGTGTGTTAAATAAGCCCTATTCAAATAATATTGTGAAAGTAGGATTAGAACTTGATGAGTTTAATAATTTTTTTCTGGCATACTCCTATAACAGTTGTGAAGGAGTAGATACATGCATTGATACTTTTGTCTATCATATTTCAGAGTCGGGGGCTGTTTTAGGAGGAGCATCAATATCCTTTGATGCTGGTTCTGTTGTATCGTCACAAGATGATGACTTTGTGGATATGGTTTATTTCACCGTCGAAAAAAAACTCGCTGTTGCAATTGATGTAAAAGTTGATAACTCGCCAACATACAATAAAGATTTTGGCGTTGTTCTGCTGAATGTGTTTCAGGGAGGAGGAGTCGCTGCAGATACTAGCTTTGGAAACAATAGTAAGTCCAGTTGCTTTTTTAATCAGGATAGTACAGGTCACAACAATACCGATGAGGCTCGGGCAATTACAGCTAACTTTGATAGTAATACTGTTATTGTTGGTGGTTGGTCGTTTGAAGGAAATGGTGCAGCTTTAACGGGGAAAAACATGTCTTTCTGTGAGTTTAACCTGTTTCAACAAGACGGTAATCCGCCGGGAACAGTCATAGAAAAATGGTCAACCGAAACCCTGCCAAACTCTCCTTTTATCTATGATGAAGAAATATTATACGATGTTAAATACAAAACCGAATATGTGGATACAGGTTCCGGTTTGGTTGGAGTGAAAACATTGTTTGCAACAGGTTTTACAAATGGTGCAAATAGCGATGACTTTGCTCTAGTTAAGTACGTTTATGACGGAATGGACTGGGTTTTGGATACAAGTTTTGGACCTTTCGGAACAGGATGGGCAATCACCGGTTTCAGTCTTTTGGATAGTAACAGCGGATTCGTTGATACTGAAGATGTTGCAAAAAGTTTGTTTGTTGAATCGGAAGACGGAAGTATTTTAATCGGAGGTTATTCAGAGTGGTATGACCTGTCTGACAGAAGAATTAACGGAGCATTATTAAAGTTTACCAAAAACGGAATCTTGGATAAAAACTGGGGCGATAATAAGTCCGGCAAAACCATGGTTGTCTTAGATGATATAACAAATATAAAAACCATAAGTGATATCACTGTATCAGGGTCTGCTGAGTCAATTTTCACTACAGGCACTTATCCATCCAGCAATAACGGTAACGATTCGTTATTAATTTCTAAACATATTAACGATTCGATTTTTGCCGGGTCGTTTGATTAAAAAATTTTAAAAAATGTCCTGATTGGCTTTTTAAGGTCGTGAATCTTAAATAGGAACAATCTAACGAGAAAAAAAATGAAACAAGTTATTATCATATTAATTTTAATCAGCACAAACTGTTTTGCTATCAACCTAGGTAGTCTGGATACCACATTTAGCAATGATGGTGTCACCGATGGTTGGCAAAGAACAGGAGTCAACGGCTATGCAACAGGTGGTACATCAATTGTTGTCGATTCACAAGGCCGAGCTTTGATTGCTGGATCTGAGTTTTTTGATAACTTAGGACAAAATGACATAAGAGTTTTTGTCGAAAGATATTTACCAAGTGGATCCATTGACCCGACATTCAACTCTCAGTCTATATCCGTTTTTTTAAACAGACCAGATCTCTTGGGTTTAATACATATTCAAATAGTCTTGGACGAGAACGATGGTTTTTTTCTGGGTTATAGCTATGATAATTGTGCCGGATCAAACTGTAACGACACCATTATTTATCATTTTAATGACAGTGGCTCTATACTTGGAGTACAAAATATCGCCTTTGATTTAGGACCAGATGTGAACTCTAAGAATGATAAGTTTTCAGAAATGATTTATATACCAACACTGGATAAACTGGTGGTTGCTTTGAGTGTAGATACTTTGGCAACGCCTTACTATGACATTGACTTTGGTATCGCTGTTCTCAATGTGGCAACAGAAGGTTCTTTAAGTTTAGATACAAATTTTAATGCAGATGGCTTGAATACTTGTACATTTAATCAAGATCCAAATTTCACCAGTGAGGTTGATACTTCCTCTGCCATTGTGTTTAACTCTCTACAAAACACTGTTATTGTTGCAGGAGAGTCGTTTGAGGGTAATGGAGCCTTTTCCAGCGGTTTTAATATGGCTTTTTGTGAGTTCAGATTAACCGATATTGTTGGCGAACCATCAGGAACATTAATTGAGCAATGGTCAACAGAGCCACTTCCTAATAGTATTTTTGGTGACGATCAGGAGTATCTGAGAGATGTTGTATTTAATAACGATGGAGATTTAATTGTTGCCGGTATGTTAACAAGCGCTAGTGATACCAATGATTTCGCATTAGTTAAGTATCACTTTGACGGCATGGATTGGATCATTGAAAACAGTTTCGGTCCAAATGGAACCGGTTGGACAACAGCAACTTTTACTCTTTTGGATAGTAATTTTAATAATGTCGATACCAATGACACCGTTTATAAGTTAATTTCTGAACCTGAAGATGGAGGATTGTTAATAGGAGGCTCTTCAAGTTGGGATGATGGAGCAAATTCTTTGTCCGCAGGCTCATTAGTAAGATTTACAAAAAATGGCATTCTCGATACGAACTGGGGACAGAGCAATTCGGGAAAATCTCTTGTTATATTGGATAGCGTTACTAAAAGGGACGGATTCTTGGATATCGCCGAAAAAGGTGTCGGAGAATCAATTTTTGCAACCGGTTTAAGTTATGAAGGAAACAACGAGAAAAGAATTATTGCCAAGTTTCATAATGATTTAATCCACGGCGGTAATTTTGACTTTTAATCCGGTTTCACTCAACCGCATTATTTAGAGCCGGAATATTTCCGGCTTTTTTTCTGAACAAATATGTCCTTTTTGAGATTGTATTATCGTAAAGATAAGTAGGACAAACATTGTTGAAAACATATATGAAATCGAGAATCTTTTTATTAACTATTTTATTAGTAACAAATTCAGAAGCAATAGACTTAGGAAGTCTAGACACAAGTTTCAATTATTTTGGAAGTAGTGTGGGATATGAGCACTTACCTCTTGAGGGAGATTGGGGAGCCTCGGTATTTGTTGATGATCTTCAAAGAGTCTATGTATTGGGACAAAACTTAACAAGTGACAGAGTCCATCTTTATCGCTTTCTTTCAGATGGAACGTTAGATAGTACAAACTTTGCTCCTACCAGTCCGACTCCGGGGATATTAGAGTTTCAAACCAAGATGGTCAACTCATCCAACGGCAATGGTGATTTAAAAGGAAAAGTAAAAATTGAAAAAGGAAACAATGGTGCTGTTTTTATAGGCTACACAAGCGAAACATGTAGTCAATCAAGTTGTAATAAGGAGGTTTTCTTGTCGCATATTAGTGAGTCTGGACAAGTTTATGATGAATTCATGTTTGGATTTGATATAGACCCCTTTTATCCGAATGACTTCTTTGTTGATATGAAGTACTTTGGAGCTTCACAAAAGTTAGCAGTAACCTCGAATGTTTCTATCGACTTAACCAATGGAAACGACTTTGACTTTGGAATAGCGTTGCTGAATGTAAACCCCTCAACCGGAGAAATGTCTTTAGATAGCGGTTTTAGTACAGATGGACTGGATACTTGCTCATTTAATCAAGCGAATCATAATGGATTATTGGGTGATGAAGATTTTGTTGAGGTTCTTGACTATGACAGCCTATCCAATCATCTAATTATTGGAGGTTCAGCTTTTGAAGGAAATGGCCTGAACAGCGATGGTTGGAATCTGGCTTTCTGTGAATATGATTTTTCTGGAACACTGATTAGACAATGGTCAACTGAACCATTACCGGATTTCTTTGTTGATGTTGAGCTATTAAAAGATATGTTTTATCGCCTTGAAGGAACAATCGACCAAGGCAATCTAAGCAGCAACCTCTATATATCAGGTATGGTTGTAGGTAGCGGAGGATATGATTTTGCTTTGACGAAATATAAATTATCAGAATCAGGGTGGCAAATTGATACAACATTCGGAGCAAACGGTAATGGTTGGACAACAACCTCTTTTAACGTTCCATCCTTTGGCGCAACCGATGACAGAGTCAGTAAGATGCTTAGAGAGTCTGAAGATGGAAGTATAACAGTTGCAGGCTATGCCAGTTGGCTGGATGGCGGAAATCCTTTTGGCATCAAAAGAGAGGCTGTAATTCTGGCAAAATATACTCCAAATGGCTTATTAAATTTTAACTGGGGTCAAAATAAAAGTGGGTTTTTTATTCACCAATTTAATCCTATTTATGGTGAAGGAGTTTTTTCATTAGCAATAGATTCGGTTACTGAAAGTTTATACACCGTTGGTAAGAGCCAAAACTTTACAGATTTTTCTACTCGTATTACTTTAGCAAAGTATCACAATGACTTGATTTTTGCATCTCGATTCGAGGACTAAAAAAAGTTATAAACAGCTTGTCCTATTCAGTATAAAAACGTCGTTAATAAGGTTGTTAAAGAAAATAATGAGGTGAAAAATGAAAACGATAGTTTTTCTGATATTAATATTTACGATTTTTCAGTCTAAAGCTATAGACTTGGGGTCTTTGGACACATCTTTCAGTAATGATGGTGTATCAGATGGTTGGGACAGAAGCGGAGAGACAGGTTATTATCGTTATGGAAGCGCCACAGTAGTGGATTCACAAGGGCGAATCTATGTTGCCGGAACTTATGATTATGATGCCGGTGGAAGTACTGCCAAAGGAGCTCGCATAGAGAGATATCTTCCCAGTGGAACTCTTGATAATACATTTGGTACCGGTGGAATCAAAACTTTTGCCGTTCCTCCGGCTCCAATCAATCAATTTGAATATAGTCTTGTACTTGGTCCGTCCGATAGCATATTCATGGGATATTCTCGATTGTATTGTATTGTCGGAAATGAATGCCATTCAAATATAAAGATTTATTATGTCAATTCAAGTGGTGTTACCGTTGGAGACATAACCATTCCCTTTGATCTAGGTGGAACATGGGAAAGAAATGATGACAATATCTCGGATATGGTTTACATGCCCACACTCAACCGTTTGGCAATTTCGGCTGAAGTAGAGCGCGGAGGAAGTCAAGACACTGATTTCGGCGTGGCAATGGTTAATGTTGATCCGGTTACAGGAAGCTTGAGTATGGATACTAACTTTGATACTGATGGTAAAAATATTTGTTATTTTGATCAAGGGGCAACCAATGATACTGATAGTGCTCGATCCATAGTATATAACTGGCTTCAAGGTTCTGTTATTGTTGGAGGAACATCTTTTGAGGGTAATGGTGTGAATGCGAATGGTACCAACCTGGCGTTTTGTGAATTTAACATAGCCGATGGATCTTTACTGAGAAAATGGTCAACACAACCCGAGCCGGATTTTTTAGATGAGAGAGAATATCTGCATGATATGGTTTTTGTCACGGATTTTGTCGATAACGGTGGCATTATATTATTAACGAGTGGAATAGTTGTTGCGGCCACATTACCCGGAGATGGCAACAGCTCATTTTTGGATTTCGGGTTAACTAAGTTTTCTTTTAATAGTTCGAGTTGGGAAAGAAACATAAGTTTCGGAGAAAACGGAACCGGCATTACAACAACAAACTTTCAATTCATCTTCGTGGGAGATACAGATGATTATGTTGCAGAAATGCTAATGGAACCCGAAGGAGGGTCAATAGTTCTTGCGGGAAATATAACCTGGGATGATGGTGGTTTGAGTAAATCTGTTCCTGCTCTGGCAAAGTATACTTACAATGGTATCTTGGACACAAATTGGGGAATAGGTAAAAGTGGAAAAGCGGTGACTCCGTTTGATACCAGCGTATTATGGGATTCAGCAACCTCTGTTTCCATTGATCCAAATAATGAGGAATTATATATTGCCGGGTGGAGCTATGATGGTTTGGATTTCAAAAGTCTGATTGCCAATTTCCACAACGATATGATTTTTGGTGGTAATTTCGATTTTTAGATTCCCTCTTTGAAGAAGCCGAAAGCGATTGAGCGCTCTCGGCTTCATTTCAGGTTACGACTCAATAGTTTGAAAAACACCCTTGTAACTAAAAACTTTCCCAAAAAGAGGGTGTTTTAATCGAAAATCCATTTCAAAAGAATTTTCATCATTATCATCAACCGGTTTTTCGATAATACAACCATGTCCTAAAGAGAGAAACTCAGGATAAGGAATTCTCAGTTTTCCCAATTTAATTACATATCCGTTGCTTTCGTATCTAAGAGTATTATTTTCAACGTGAACTTTCATCTTCATGCCTAATACTGAGTTGATGAACTCAATGATTTCGTTGTCCTTGTTGTGATAAACAACACTATTAAAAATAACCGGTTTATTATTTGGAAAATCAATTCTTCTTTGCCACCTCTGTTCGCCATTAGAAACAACTCGGTACACATTTGTGGGCAAATTGTTTCCTCGCTTGTTGATGAGAGCTCCAAAAAATCTGAGTATGGATAAGGGAATTTTCATAAACCAGGGAAAGTCGATTGTTAAATGACCTTGAGCTCTGTTTTCTCCTTTATCATTTTCCAGATAATGTTTTTTCAGTGCTTCCGGTAAATGTTGCCATTGCACACCAAGAGCTTTTTGAATAATGCTTGTTTTCATAAAAACCACCCAAAAGTTTGTTTAAAAACCATAAGAAAGACCACCAATATCATGGAGATAAATGCCGGAACACCCAACCAAAACCAAGCCCTTGCCATCTTCCAATAAACATCAGGTAATGATTTATTATCAACCATAGCTTGATGGGAAAGTTGTTTCATCCTGATTTGCAACCAAACCACCGGTAACCAACAAGCACCGGCAATAAAATACAAAATCAAACTGAGCATAATCCAAGGGGTTGTCAGCTCCCATCCTGCAATGTGTGCCAACCAAATACCGGAAAGTGGCTGGAAAATGACCGTCGGCGTTGTGAACAACCAGTCTGCCAGAACGACATTTTTATTAGTGACGGCAATGTGTTGAATATTACCGCTTTTGTCAGCCATCCATTTGTAAAAAGCAGAGCCCAAGCCGGTTCCGAATAGCAGAATACAGCTAAGAATATGTAAATATTTGAGAGTGATATATGTCATTTGAGATTCTCCAATAAGTTTTTGAGAGGAGTAAAATCGGCAATATTATTCCGTTGCAACATGGTTAAATTGTCGTTTGTCAAAAATTGCAGATTAAAAGGTTTGAGTATCAAAGCAGCCAATCGAACAAACCAAAGTGGAATTGGCACAAACCAAGGTTTAGAGCCTTTGGTTCTTAGTTTTTGCATCCATTGTTTGTAAGAAAGAGGTTTTTCACCAACCACATTAATAGCTTGTCGGGATTGTTCTGATGAAAGGCAAACCTGAATAGTCTTTATCAAAATATCAATATGGACAGGCTGAATCAATTGTTGCCCATTTCCAACTAAGAGAATCATTGGTAAATTGCTGAGCTTTTTAAAGAATGCAAAGCTCTTGCCGTTTTCTCCATAAACCAATGAAGGGTATAAAATAAACCAATCAAAGCTGCTTTGACGAAGGAAATCGTCTGCTTGCTTTTTGGTTTTGTGATAAGAAGTTGTTGCTGATTGATCAGCACCTAATGCAGAAATCTGAACCACTCGCTTAACCCCTTTTTGTTCACATGCCT
>JAGRJP010000087.1:8434-10710 GCA_020442665.1 Lysobacterales bacterium | reverse complement strand
TGATGAACCACAAACAGAAGCCATTGAGCTTGAACCGTTCGATTCTGTGATTTCTGAAACCACACGAATCACATAAGGAAACTCTTCTTCATTCGGCATTACTGCCATCAAACCACGTTTTGCCAGTTTGCCATGACCGATTTCACGACGTTTCGGCCCACCTGCAAATCCGGTTTCTCCCACACAATACGGAGGGAAGTTGTAATGCAACATGAAACGATCTTTTTCTTCGCCTTCCAGTGCATCAATCAACTGAGCATCTCTGCCTGTTCCTAAAGTGGTTACTACAACCGCTTGAGTTTCACCACGGGTGAACAAAGCGGAACCATGAGTTCTTGGCAAAATTCCTGTTTTCACTGTGATTTGACGAACATCGGACAAACCACGACCGTCAATTCTAGGCTGACCTGTCAGAATTTTCTTACGAACATGAGCTTTTTCAATCAATGCGATGATTTCATTCACTTCTTCAGCAGTTGGAGAATCTTCCGCATCGGATACTAATTTCTCCAATGCCTCACTTCTCATGGCTGATAATTTTTCGTATCTGCTGGCTTTATCACTGGTGTTGTATGCTTCAATCAATTGATTGGCAATGACATCTTTAACACTATTAACAACATCTTGTTTCATCTCAGGAGCTTGCCAATCCCAGTGTTGCACACCTGTTTCTTCAACCATTTCATTGATGGCGCTGATGACAACTTGTTGTTGTTGATGGCCAAAGCTAACTGCGCCTAGCATTACTTCTTCCGATAGCAAAGCGGCTTCCGACTCAACCATAAGGACGGCAGATTCTGTACCTGCAACAACTAACTCCAATTTGGAGTCCTTGAGTTCTTCTTTTGATGGATTGAGAATGTATTCACCATCTTTATAACCGACTTTGGCGGCACCGACAGGGCCTTGGAAAGGTGCTCCGGTTAAACTGATTGCAGCCGAAGCACCAATCAACGCCGGAATATCGGCATCCACTTCTTTGCAATAAGAAATCACAGTTGCTGTTACCTGAATTTCATTATTGAACCCTTTTGGAAATAAAGGTCTGATTGGACGATCAATCAAACGACTCACCAAAGTTTCTTTTTCGGTTGGTCTGCCTTCACGCTTAAAAAAGCCGCCGGGAATTTTACCCGCGGCATAGAATTTTTCTTGATAATTAACTGTTAACGGAAAGAAGTTTTGTCCCGGAACCGCTTCCTTTTTTGCTACCGCCGCAACCATTACAACGGTATCTCCCATTCTTGCTATTACTGTCGCACTTGCCTGTCTTGCGATCTCACCTGTTTCTAACTCTACAGTATGTTTGCCATACTGAAATTTTTTTGTATATTTAGCCACTGCTATTTTCACCTATAGTTTTTTCTTTCCGACATATAAAAAAGGTACTTTTTACAGTACCTTTTTGATTTCTTACCTACGCAAGCCCAAACGCTTGATGAGCTCCTGATAACGATTTTCGTCTTTCGCTTTCAGATATTTCTGTAACTTACGACGTTGATTAACCAACTTAATCAGACCTCTTCTGGAATGAAGATCTTTCTTATGAGTTTTAAAATGCTCAGTTAAGTATGTGATACGAGCGGTCAACAATGCAATTTGCACATCTGCTGATCCGGTGTCGTTTTCGCTGGTTTTATAATCGTTGATAATTTGTTGAGTTTGTTCATTTGTCAACATGACATTTCTCCTGAATATGGGATAGCATTTATATAAGAATGAGCCAATCCCTCGTTAATAGTACCGATTGGACGTTGAACAATCGTTCCAACCAGATTAATTCGCCTTGATAGCGAGGGTGCGTATTTTATGTTATAACCCCTAGCAATGCCAATGAAAACTCCCAAATTTATTGAAAAGCTCCCAATTATCCGATATTGTTTGCAATCGTTTTAAGGAATCGAATTTATGTCAGCAACCAGCTCATCGGAACAAAAATTATTGAAATCTGCTCAATCAGCCATGCAAAAGGCTTATGTTCCTTATTCCAACTTTTCTGTTGGAGCTGCAATTATTGATGAAAACAACCAAATTCACAGCGGCTGTAATGTCGAAAATTCCGCGTATCCTTTAGGTGTTTGTGCCGAAGCTTCTGCCATTTCAAGCATGGTACTTTCAGGTGGCAAAAAAATAAAAAAAATACTGTTAGTTAGTTCAGGGCATTTGCTGACAACACCTTGCGGCGGATGCCGGCAGAAAATCAATGAGTTTGCCGATGATGATACTGAAATATTGATTTATCACGACCAGCAAATCAAATCCTTTTCGATTTCTGA
>JAGRJP010000087.1:3132-8342 GCA_020442665.1 Lysobacterales bacterium | reverse complement strand
TTGATGATCAATCTTGGCTTTTGGCAATTGCGTCGAGCCGCTGAAAAGCAGGAACTTTTAACATTGCTCACCGATGAAAATATCACCCGAGTTCATGTCAGTTCGCAGCTTGAAGAACTTCCTCGATATGCAAATGTCGAAATTCACGGAGAATTTCTGTCTTCACCTCAGTTTATCCTGGAAAATCAAATTCATAACAAGGAAGTCGGAGTTCATGTTTTTACTCCTTTCAAAATTTCAGGACTGGATACCATTATCATGGTGAACCGTGGTTGGATTAGCAATAACCAATTCAACAATAACCTGACTAAGATACAATCCAAACCGGAACTCATCAAAGGCAAGCTCAATTCATCTCCGCAAGTTGGATTGCGTCTGGGAGAAATCAAGCTGAAAGACCTCGATATCCAAAATGTAACCTATTACGAAGAAGATAAAATCAATAACCTCTTACAGCAAAAACTATGCTCCCATTCTCCTTGTGAAATCAGCCCAAATATTTTATTACTTGATGAGAGCGTTCCGGGTGGATTCAAACGCGAATGGCATCCGGTCATCATGCCTCCGGCAAAACACAAAGCCTATGCCTTGCAATGGTTCGGCATGAGTTTTGTCCTGGTCATTGTTTTTATTTTTTGGGTTCGAAAGCTATAAATTACTCGACAAATTCTTTAACAATTTATTTAAAATTCCTTATAACCTGTTGATTTTTACACATCTTATTCGTGTCAAGATATTTTTTAACTATTTTTCTTACAATTATCCACAACTTAGCCAAACAATTCTCATAACCTTTTGTTTTTATTGAATAAATTTATACTGGTTAATTTTTAACCAGTTTGACAAACCTCCTGTATTTATCAGCTTTCCATCGACCTATTTTGAAGTTATCCACAAAGTTATCCACAGGCTTTGTGGACAAACTTTGTTAGTGTTTCTAAAACAACAACTTATAAGCTGTTTGCAGAATTTAGGTAAGGAATTTGACATAAGTTACAAAACTGTAATTTTAAAAAAAAACCTTGTTTTCCTTTCGCAAAAAACTAACATATATTCATGCCTGATTCCGATAAAAAAATCATCCGTGTTGCTTTGCCGATTCCTTTTGCTGACACTCTGAGTTATTTGGTTCCTGACCATCTTTGTGACAAACCAATTGATATTGGTATGCGCGTAGTCGTGCCATTCATAAACAAACAATTGGTTGCTGTTATTGTCAGTCTTTCACCCGGAGATTATACAAAAAACTTAAAACATATTATTGAATTACTAGATAAAGATATTTTTCTTCCACTGAAAAATATTGAGTTCATGAAGAAAGTTCATCTGTATTATCTGCAACCTTTTGGAGAAGTGATTTTCAGCGGCATTCCGAAATGGTTTAAGAATAAAAACAACCCTGAACTTCCCAAAGAAATTTGGTGGCAAGTGAAAGAAAACTTTTCTGATAAGGAAATCGAAACTTTACTGAAATCCGAAAAGCAGAAAAATATCTTCAATTACTTGCGTGATTATGGTCCGTTACAAAGTCGTTCCATGACTCATGTTGATTCCAGCTCGTCTTCTCAATGCCAATCACTATTCAAAAAAGGCTTATTAGTGCAATCGGAACTGTGCTTTGTCGATGCCCATCCGCCTGCCGATCCGGATTTTACATTAACGACTGACCAGCAAAAAGCATTTGATGCTATTAACAATAGTTCAGGATTCAATACTTTCTTGTTAGATGGAATCACCGGTTCCGGTAAAACCGAAGTTTATATTCGATTGGTTAAGCAATTCGTCACTAACAAGCAACAGGCCTTGGTGTTAGTCCCTGAAATCGGACTGACACCTCAGCTTTTTCATGAATTTGCCAAACGCATTCATGGCCGTGTGGCTGTTTTGCACTCCGGTTTAACCGATGCCGCTCGTGCCAGAGCGTGGCAAAAAGCCAAATCCGGTGAAATTGATGTGATTGTTGCCACGCGTTCGGGAATCTTTACACCGTTTGCAAATCTTGCCATCATCATCGTTGATGAAGAGCACGATTTAAGTTTTAAGCAGCAAGACGGTTTTCGTTATTCTGCTCGTGACTTAGCGGTGATGCGGGCGCAATTTGAAAACTTACCGGTTATTTTAGGCTCTGCTACTCCATCGTTGGAAACCTTTAATAACGCACAAAATGGCAAATATCACTGGTTGAAATTGCGTGAGCGAACCAACAAACAAAACCTGCCGGCTATAAAAATTCTTGATGTCAGAAAACATAAGATGCTCAAGGGTCTTTCGAAAGCCGTTTTAGGTCAAATTGACCAAGAATTGCAACAAGGCAATCAGGCATTGGTTTTTCTCAATCGCCGTGGCTGGTCACCCAAAATCACCTGTCAGGATTGTGGTTGGGTGGCAGAATGTGATCATTGCGACACTTATCTGACTTATCACAAATACATGGATCGACTGCGTTGTCATCATTGTGAAAGAATTTACGGTATTCCCGAGTTTTGTCCGCAGTGCGGTTCCCAAAAAATCGAAACCATGGGAGTCGGAACTGAAAAACTGCACAAAGGATTAGCTGAAAACTTACCAAATGCTGAAATCATCCGTGTTGACAGAGATACCGTCAAAACATCGAATCAATGGCAAAAAACGGTTGATGAAATTAAAACCGGCAAACCTTGTGTTTTGGTTGGCACACAGATGCTGTCCAAAGGTCATGACTTTCCGAATCTCACTTTGGTTGTCATTGTCAATGTTGACAATAGCTTTTATTCGTTAGATTTTCGTGCCACAGAACATCTTTCTCAACTCATGATTCAAGTTTCCGGAAGAGCTGGTCGTAAGCACAAAAAAGGGCAGGTTATTATTCAGACCCAATGTCCACAGAATGAATTTTTTGAATTGCTCCTTGGCAAAAATTATCAGGAATACGCCACACACGAACTCAAACTTCGTCAACAAGTCGGTTTTCCACCAGCGAGTTTTATGTCCATCATCAGAGCCCGTTGTAAAGATGAAAAAAAGCTAGAGTCTTTTCTGGAAACAGTAAGCAATAACATCCCCCAAGACCCCAATGTCAGCGTGTTAGGGCCTATTCCAGCTCCAATTTACAAAAAAATGGGGCAATATCAAATGCAGTTGATTTTCAATGCTAATAACCGCAAATCACTACATCAATCATTAAAAAATGCATTGACAATGATTCGCAAAGATAAAATTGACAATGGAATTATCTGGAATCTAGATATTGATCCGGTGAATTTGAGCTAATTTTCATTTATAAAAATGCAAAGATGCTCGATATAAAAAATTTTAAAGGAACACAGAGATCGCAAAGAAGCACAGAGTTTCGCAAAGATTACAAAACTGTAAAGTATTTAATTTTTGTGTTCCTCTTTTCTGGATTGCTTAACTTTTTCAATTATATCCCAACCTAGTTTTTTAAGAATAAACGGTGCAACTGCTATGGCAATCAGATTAAAAATCGCAATGCTGGAATTCAGGTTCAGCTTAAATTTAAACTCTACTTCCGACCACCACACCAATGAAATAATTACACCATATATTAAAAAATATATATACAACTTTAAAAAACTAAGTTTTTTAGAATTTCTTCTAAAGCAATACATTTGGATTAATATTTTTGGTAAGACTTCCATTGTTATTTTAGCTACCATACCGTAGAGAAAAAACATTAAAATACTTGTAATAATTCCAAAGACAAACTCTACAGAACTATATTTTTCAAATTTACTTGAGTCTCCTGTAAGAATTCCGATAACAAAAAATAGTACAATAACTACGAAAATTTCAATTGTCACCAAGAATAATGTATTTTTCAATATTAACTTCATAGTAAATATTTTAACATTGAATGTTTATGTAATCTCGATTATCTATGAAATTCCTGCCTACGCAGGAATGACGAAGGTGCTTCGTTTCTACTCTGCGTATCTCTGTGCTTCTTTGCGATCTCTGCGTTCCTTAATCATAAATCTCTCGGTCAGACAATCACTTCGTTCCAAAAATCTTATCACCGGCATCGCCTAGTCCGGGGATGATGTATCCTTGCTCATTGAGATGACTGTCAATGGCCGCGACATAGATTTCGACATCGGGGTGTTTTTCCTGTACTTTTTTGATTCCTTCGGGTGCGGCTACCAGAAATATACCGACAACATCTTTACAGCCGGCTTGTTTTAACGCATCCAGTGTGGCAATGAGTGTACCACCGGTTGCAAGCATAGGATCGATAACAATCACTTTGCGGTTTTCGATGTCTTTGACCAGTTTTTTGTAATAGCAACGAGCCTCCAGGGTTTGTTCATCACGTTCAAATCCAACAATCGAAACTCTGGCATTGGGAACTATTTGTAGAACGCCATCCATCATGCCCAAACCGGCTCGCAGGATTGGAACAACAGTTATTTTTTTTCCGGCAATACGCTGAACTTCGGTGGTTCCGCTCCAAATGTTAATGGTTTCGTTTTGCATCGGTAAATCCCTACAAGCTTCATAAGTCAACATGGCTCCGATTTCAGAAATGATTTCACGGAATGCCTTTATACTGATGTCACGTTCCCTTAACAAACCAAGTTTGTGTTGAACCAGCGGATGTTTAATTTCATGAACTGCCATAAATGTTTCCCTTAATGCAAAACCTGTATTCTAGCAGATATTGTAATATTGACCAGCAGCTATCTGTTAGGATATATGTTTTTGATAAGATAGTTGAATTTACAGAAATTGCTTATTTTAAAGATGTAAGTTTGTGATTTATATGCTAGTATCGTTGGGGTAAATCAGATCAATCAAGGGGGAATAATGAAGAATAATAAACCTTTTCTAATCTCGGCTTTTGTTTTTGCATGTCTATTCAGTAATTTCTGTATGGCTGCTTCCATTGACATCGGTCAGGGCAGTACTGTTAACTTTGGGAATTCCATTGTAAATAACCCAAGTCATAGCTTAACCAATTCGGGTACGGCTATTTTTGCAGATTCAACAACCAGCCTGCTTAGTTTTTCAAATAGCAACAATGCTCAGGCATCAGCTAATGGAGCGACCATAAGCATAGTTGAAGATTGGAATAATAACGGCACATTTAATGCAGGAAACTCGACTGTCAATTTTATTGATGGAGGTTCTAACTCCAGTAAAATTACCGGAGAAACAAGATTTAATGTTTTAACAGTCGCTTCAGCTATCGGAAAAATATTAGAGTTTCAGGC
>JAGRJP010000087.1:0-2995 GCA_020442665.1 Lysobacterales bacterium | reverse complement strand
GTTGATGTCACCGATAACTTCGGAACGTCTCAAATTATTGCACCCGGAACACCTGAGTCTTACAACTCGATTCAGGGAAGTAATGTCAGAGGTTGGTTCGGCACGCCTTTGGCATTTCCTATACCATCTTTAAGTCTAATTGGCTTACTAATATTGTCCACTGTACTCATTCTTCTGGCTTCAAAAAATAAAAATAAGGGGATTCAATTATGAATAAAAATAAAAAACTATTAGTTATCGCATTATTTAGTGTTTCAACTCATATTCAGGCAGATGATGTCACCATTACTCCAGACTCCGGAGATGGTATGGTCATTACCAATCAGACCGGCACACAAGAAGTTATGCGTGTGAATGAAGATGGAAGTGTGTATTTCAGATCGGTTCCAACAGCTCCCTTACAAACCGATCCAATATGTACAGATGGTGCGAGTGGTGTACTAGGTGTTTGTGATGCAAATACTTTTATTGGTCCACAAGGTCCTCAAGGTGATCCGGGTCCACAGGGACCGCAAGGTATTCAGGGACCGGCTGGACCTCAGGGTGATCCGGGACCACAAGGACCCCAGGGAGATCCTGGTCCTCAAGGACAACAAGGCGTTCAAGGTCCTGCCGGGCCTCAAGGAGACCCGGGACCTGCAGGTCCTCAGGGTGATCCGGGGCCTGCCGGACCACAGGGTATTACCGGTCCTTCTGGACCACAAGGTGATCCGGGACCTCAAGGACCTCAAGGTATTCAGGGGCTAACGGGACCACAGGGAAACACCGGACCGCAAGGACCACAAGGTCCACAAGGCATCCAAGGACCTATTGGACCTGAAGGACCACAAGGACCTGCCGGTGTCGGAGGAGCCGTTGATGTTTATGGAAATGGTTCAAATGCTACCACCACAATTGCTTCTGCGAATTGGTTTACTTCCCGTGAACCCAATCCACAATTTGGCGACTTAACAATTACCGGAAATTTAACTGTTCCATCCGGACAGGTGATTCAGTGTACAGGGACATTGACAATTAATGGCAGTATTACGGTTCTGAATGGAATCGAAGGCGTTCCAGGCGGAGTTGATAAATTACTCGGTCTTGCAAAATCGGTGGTTAATGGTGTTTCAGGTTCTCAAGCCATACCTGAATCAGTAGCAGCTAATTATCTTAAATTAGGACCATATGCAGCAACATCAGGAGAAGGTGAAGACCACATCTTGAGTGGTGGCGGTGGTGGTGCACTGAGCATCTTCTGTAAGAATGGTATTGTATTTGGAAATGCCGGTAAAATATATGCTAATGGTGGAGATGCTCAAGATTACACTACTGTTGGAACTAGTACCACTTATGGCGGAGCCGGTGGAGGTGGCGGAGGATTTGTCCTGCTTGCCTCACAAGGGAACATCACTATCCCAGTTGCTAATCAAATTGAGGTGACCGGTGGTGATGGTGGTGATGCTTACCAAGATGTCGGAACCAATGCAGATGAACCCGGCGGTGGCGGTGGCGGTGGTGGAATTGTGCACTTCTTGTCTCCCAATGCGAACTCAATTGCAACTTCTTCAGTGAATCTAACAGGTGGAGGAGTCGGAGCCAATGGTCCCGGAGGCGTTGCCGGAAGCTCCAGTAATGGTGGTGGCGGTCTCGGTGGCAACGGAGGTGATGGAGGAGATGGACTAACTACCAGCCCAACAGCCGGACAAGCCGGATATGTGATTAAAACACAGATTGCTAATCCTGAATTTATAATCCTGGCAAGATAAAAAACAATGTGAATGAATAATGAAATTGATAGCAAATAAAAACCTATTAACTCTGGTACTATTTACATCTTCAGCTCAAATCTTCGCTGATGATGTAACTATCGCTCCTGACTCAGGAGACGGTCTGGTGATAACAAACCAAGCCGGTTCTCAGGAAGTCATGAGAGTGAATGAAGACGGCAGTGTTTATTTCAGATCAGTGCCAACAGCTCCTTTACAAACCAATCCTATCTGTACCGATGGTGCAACCGGAGTACTCGGTACTTGTGATGCGAATACTTTTATTGGACCTCAAGGACCTCAAGGGCCACAAGGTGATCCTGGACCTCAAGGCCCTCAGGGTATTCAGGGGCTAGTTGGTCCTCAAGGTGATCCAGGACCTCAGGGATTACAGGGCGACCCAGGACCTGCTGGACCAGTGGGTCCTCAGGGTATTCAGGGTCCTCCGGGAGCGGGTGGAGCAGACGGTATTCAAGGCCCTCCAGGAATTGATGGTGTCGATGGAGCTCAAGGGCCTCAGGGTGATCCGGGACCACAAGGACTTCAAGGTAATCAAGGGCCAATCGGTCCTCAGGGAATTCAAGGCCCTGAAGGACCACAAGGACCGGCTGGAGCGGGATTATCAGCAACCTTTATTGGAGTAGCAACAACTTTAAGTACTGATAATCAATTCATTATTGTTACAGCAGATGTCACAATCACTCTTCCTGCAACCCCCGTAGACGGACAATTGATTCGAATAATTCTTCTCGAAGATGGACCGGCACAATACACCCTAGAAGCGAATGGAAATCCGTTAAGATCCGGTGGGAATGACTACAACTCATTCGTTGTTCCTAATAATTTAAAACTTGTTTATTCTTCCAGTTTTGGAAAATGGTATTTCTATTGATAAATAATTGAAAAAAATCTTTGTTACTGTGACTTCATAGAAATCAAGTATTTCTGTGATGTCTTATTGAAATTACTTAATAATACATAGAATTTAAACTGATCTTTTCGCTATATATTATATATATGACATACATGAAACTCATTTGTCTTATTTTTTCTGGTCTTGTATTTACTCTTTTAAATGAAATTCAAGCACAAGTCAACAATTCAAAACTCACTCCTTTAGGTGCAATCAAAGCCGGAAATGCCTCATCAATACCTGAGTGGAAAAATGGTGAACAAGAATTAAACTCTGAAAAGTTATTTATCATTGATAAAAATAATTACAAAAACTATCTGGAAAATTTAACAGA
>JAGRJP010000086.1 GCA_020442665.1 Lysobacterales bacterium | reverse complement strand
GCGTAATAGTCTTCCAAAGGACAAGAATTATTCACCGCTGCAGGAGTTGGTGTCACTTGGTTATAAGTGGATGTATTTCTGGCACCGCCTGAACCGTTAGGGCAACGAGCATTCGACTCGGTGGCGGCATTTGAGTTATTGTTCTCATCAATTTGAGCCTGTCCACCATTCAACAAAGTAAGTAGTCCGGCATCATCCGCTTGACCTGAATCATAAACCAGAGCATCCATTAAATCAGTGGTTGTCAGACTTCCACCAATTGTGAAATTACTGGCATTGCTAAAATAAATAGCCACTGCACTTGCATCATCATGTAAAGTATTTGCAGGTATTGTTACTTCCGGTGTCAATGAACTATCTCCAATCAGGAAATATCCGTCAGATCCCATATTTAAACCTGATAAGTCAATGATATCGTAAATAGTATCGTCACTGCCTTGATAGAGAACGACTGTCACATCTGTTAAACTGGCATTTGAAGTTCCGTAAAGCTCAATAAATTCAGCTGTACTCACTGCATCAACTTCGTTAATGATTACATTAGGAGCACTTGGAGGAGGAGGAACTGATGCGGCATTTGGTGAAGGTAAGCCCTCAAAGAATGTGTTGTCGGTATCTTCAGATGTTTCATTAGAGCCATCAACACCATTTCCGCCTGTTTGTACTTCAACACCTTCTGACAAATCAGAGCGTTGCCAAGTATTTCCAGATGCATGTGAATTTAATGCAATTACAATCTGTGATGCTATAGATGTATCCGGTAAATATGCTGATGTATCTGCATCTGCATCCGGGCCGTCAATTAAAATACCAGTTTTATCCACAGCCTCTACTTTGTCGCCCCAAACCACATAATCAATATCCATGACTAAGTCTGACATACCATCCCATGTGTATAATATTACAACTTCACCAGAATTATCTGTAAGCCCGCCCTGATTATTGATAGAACCAGCCACAGCTTCCAGCATATCAGGAATCGCGTCAGGAGCTCCATCATCTTCATAGAGTTCATAAGTTGGGTTGACTCCATAAGTAGTGTTAAAGTTCGTCGAACCACTGAGAGCAATAGTTTGATATTCACCGGCTGCAATTGTTGCTCCTGATGGAAATCTTGCATGGAAATCAGCAAATCCACCACCACCAGCATTAGCACCTGTCACAATGTTATAATAGTACGTTCCACCACCGGAAAATGTGGCATCAGTAAGATAAACATCTGTTAAGTCAATGGAAGTCAATCCATTGTTGTGGATTTCGATAAACTCACCCTCAGTCGGAATAATTGATATTTCAGTTATCAATAAAGCTCCATAGTTTGGAGGAGGAGGCGTGTATGCAGCATTTGGTGTAGCCATTGTTTCTACAAATGTCACATTCAAATTTTCAGAAGTTTCATCAGAACCGGCAATACCATTTCCACCGGATTGAGTTTCTGTTCCTTCGGTCAAGTCTGCTCTTTGCCATGAGTTTCCAGAAGCATGTGTTGAAGCAGACACAATAATTTGACTGGCAATTACAGTATCGTTCAAATATGTTGATGTGTCTGCATCCGCATCCGGCCCATCAATAGCAATTCCGGATTTGTCGACGGCTTCTGCAGTATCGCCCCAGATGACATAATCCAAATCGCTCACCAAGTCAGTATTGCCATCCCAATAATATAAAATAGCGACTTCACCACCGTTGGTTAATCCACCCTGACCATTTATTGAACCAGCAAACGCTTCTAGCATATCCGGGATTGCATCAGCAGCCCCATCATCTTCGAATAGTTCATAAGTTGGATTGAATCCATAGATGCCAAAGAATGCTGTTGATCCAGTCATTGCTACTGTTTGGTACTCACCCGGACTTATTGTCGCCCCTGATGGGAAGCGAGCATGGAAATCGGCAAAGCTACCTCCACCGGCATTCGTCCCAGTTACAATGTTGTAATAGTACGTTCCGCCACCAGAGAAAGTCGCATCAGTCAGATAGACATCTGTTAAATCAATAATAGATCCACCTCTGTTGTGAATTTCAATAAATTCACCATCTGTCGGTGTAACCGCCACTTCAGTAATTAATAATTCTGATAAAGTTGCACCGGCATGCACAGAAGTGATGCAACAAAATGATAACATTAGAGCGATAATTTTTTTCATATAAATTTTCGAGGAATAATTTGGCAGAAAATTATACCTGAAAGCCTATGACATTGGTGTTACAAATTGTTGTAACACCAACAAAAAAATGCTAATTACTAGTGAATATGGTTATTATCGTGGAATCAAATAAAAATTTAGCAAGAACATCAATGCTGAAAATACTAAGGAAGCAATCGCAATTGAAGGTATCAAGAAGATAAATACAGCACAAATAACCAAGCCAATAAGCCCCCACATTGCAAAGTCATAATTTTTTTCACCAATATTTTGATTGTTTTTAATGTTAGAAAGTAAATTATCCAAACTGAGTTTGCCTGCTCCGCTAAATAATAGTGGGAATAACATGACAACATACAGCAATGGTAATTTAAAATTACCTTCTCCTTTGTTAGTTACAACATAACCTTGCCAAAGTTCACCTAGAGAATCCCAACTTTCAGGCCAATGCACGGCTGAAGTTGCAACAACGGTGATAACAATCAGTGAAAAAGCTGCAAATCGCGTAAATAACCCAAATAAAATCAGAAATGCACCAATAATTTCTCCCCACATTGCCATGTTCCAATTGAAGCTGGAACTAAAACTATTAAAAGGAATGGGAAATGAATCCTGTATAGTGGCAAACCAGTTGCCATCGGCTCCTGCTTTATATTTTTTCAATCCGGCATCCCAAAAAAATTCCCAAAAGAGAATCAACCTGAGAAATAGTTGCGGTAAAAATGTGCCGGCTGCATTCAACCGAGACGTCGTTGCTGTCCATAAATTAAGACTATTGGATAAAATTTTCATGAATTATTGTTTTATTTTTGAATTGCAACAATAGACCTGTAGATGGAATAATTCTTGCAAAAAATTTGAACCAAAAAAAAGATGCCCGAAATTCAAAGCATCTCTATATTTTGGGATTAAGGATTAACTATTTCCACCAATAATGAACGGTATAGGTAATTACTTTTTCTTCCTCAGGTTTCAGTTCAACATCAAACTCAATGGTTGAAGAGCTGGTTTTTTCATAATTGTCAGAACTTTTCTCAATTTTCCAGTTGCTCCAACGATAGAGAGTTTCCAAAACTTTTACCTTGGTTTTGGTCTCTTTTTGATTACGCAACCGTATTTCAAAAGTTTCTGTGATTTCGTGTTCCGACACTTTGACATCAGTCTGTTTTCTCTCACCTACTACATCAAAGGAATTTCCTAGTTCTATGGTGATTTTTTCATTTCGAGGAGTGTGATCGATAATGTCTTCGCCGATAAACTCCAGAGAATTGTCATCAGTATCCATCTGATTCACACGAATACGTCCAGCCGGAAGTGGCATACCTAAGCCTCTTTTTTCTTCATTTTTGAAACTTAAATAGGCTTTGACTTTGGGCTTTGAAGTTCGCATGTAATTTTGATCGGAAATCGGGCTGTAATAATTATGATTGAAAATTTGTGAGCCGTTAAATACCAACTCTTTTTCACATTCAACTGAATTCACTGATGGAAACAATTCAATCTGTTTGGTTGAATTGTTTGGCAAATCTACACGTCTTGGAAGTGTATATAAGTGGTATTCAAAAAGCGATTTTTCTTCAAATCCACGATCCGCTTTTTCCAACACTTGCGGAGCATTGCTTGCATACACTCTGCCTAAATTGACATTTTGCTGAGCTCGATGCACTTCACCGGCGATGAGTTTGAGTTTTGTGTTTTCGAAAGAGCTTCCTGCCTGATTCAATAGACTCACCCAAGCCGATAAATCCATCGAACATTGACCATTATCATCTGTTAATGTCAAATTGTAATCTGCCCACCATGTCATTCCTTGAGTCTGATAAGTCACTCTGGCGAGCTCATCACCTGATTTCTTCGCATCCAACAACCAAACTAAAGTCGGCTTGGTTAGCAAACCTCCCGGAAGTGATGGAAAACTCACACTGTCATAACTCGATAATGTCACAACCGAACCATCTTTCTGCTGAATAATAATTCCGCCATTGGTGCCAAGCAAAGTTCCGCGATAGGTTTCACTTTTTCCACCGGAAGTGTGAGAAACAATGACCTCTTGCTCCACATATTTTTCCAATAATTTGTTTGTGCTGACCAAATCAAACTGGTAGTTCTGATCCAGAACATAAGCCGCTCCGGGGTTTTTCGGAGTGGAAAAAGAAACGGTTGTCGGATCAATCATGCTGGTAACATCAGAAAATCGCAGTTCAGACACTCCTTTCTGCAAATCCACAATGCGGTCTTGTTTAATCATTGCATAACCGGGAATATTCGGTCGATTTCCTGTGAATTGATTGGGATTAATACTTCCCGGTGTCGCTGTTGAATAGACAGTAATTGCCGTATCGTCGGCATAAACTTTTGAATCGCTCATAATAATCAGGGTTGTGAGTAATAAAATAATTTTCATGTTAATTTCCTTTATTGTCGGTTTATTTGATTCTTATCATCGAATCAGAAACCCAAAAGGGTTAAAATCGTTGCCAATTTATCATAACACGCTTTAATCGAATAATATGAGTAAACATTTATTAATTCTGCTATTAATTCTATTGTCATTTAACCTGTTTGCAGAAGAAGATTTCCCTGAACTGGAAGATTTCTGGGTTCGTGCGGCGCCTCCGGGGTCAATGATGCAAGCGGCTTACGGAACATTAACCAACAACACAGAGGAAGATTTCATTTTGATTGATGCGTATAGTCCGGCTTTTAAAATGACGGAGTTGCATAAATCAGTCGTTGAAGATGGTGTTGCAAAAATGATTCATCAACCAAAATTGGTAATTAAGGCAGGGGAACAGTTGGTTTTCAAACCCGGAAGTTATCATGTTATGTTGATGCATCCAGTTATTAAATTTGGTGTTGGTGACAGTATCAAAATCAACTTGGTTTACAAAGATGGTGACGATAAAAAAGTTCAAGAGATTTGGTTTCCGATTGAAAGGAAATAGCAAGTCACGCTATTCATGAAGAAATCTGAATTTTACTTTGAGTTGCCACAAAAACTCATAGCTCAGCACCCAACCAAAGAAAGAACACAGAGTCGTTTGCTGGCTTTGGATAAAAAATCCGGTGCTATTCAGGATCTGAAATTTCCGGATATTCTTGGTTTCCTCAATCCAGGAGATTTATTGGTATTCAACAATACCAAAGTGATTCCGGCAAGGCTTTTTGGGTTTAAATCAACCGGTGGAAAAGTCGAAGTCTTTATTGAAAGAATTCTGAATGATAATTCTGCGGTAGC
>JAGRJP010000085.1:6841-18198 GCA_020442665.1 Lysobacterales bacterium | reverse complement strand
GGTGAAGATGGTGTGATATTGATTGATGATGCGATGCCATCAACACTTAACATCATGAATGATGCTATCAAAGGCATCACAGAAGATGATATTGATTTCTTAATCAATACACATGTTCACGGCGATCATACGGGAAATAATACGACCTTTGGAGAAAAAGGCGCTCATATTGTTTCACATAAGAACATGAGAAAACATTTGCTTACCAAAGGAATTGCAACACCTGATGGCAATATTCCTGCACCAAAAGAAGCAATTCCGGTAATTTCATTTAGTGACTCCATTGATTTTCATCTCAATAGTCACGAAGCTCATGTATTTCACCTTCCTCATGCACATACAGATGGTGATTCAGCAGTGCATTTTACCAATATCAACGCTATCCACATGGGCGATACATTCTTCAATAAAATCTTTCCGTTTATTGATTATACCTCCGGAGGAACTTTAGATGGTTATATCGAAGCTCAGAAAACTGTCTTAGCACTAGTTAATGATGAGACAAAAATCATTCCCGGCCACGGTCCGTTAGCAACGAAACAAGACTTGATTGACTCGATAAATATGCTGGAAGATGCTAAATCTATCATTTCTAAACTGATTGATGAAGGCAAGTCAGAAGATGAAATTATTAATATGAACCCTTTGAAAGAAAAATACCAAAGCTGGCATTGGGGATTTATCACGATCCAGAAAATGACGAAACAGATTTATCAAGGTTTAAAAATGACCAGTATTTAGCTATTGGTCATTTTCAATATACTTAATATCAGGAACAGGTGATTGTACAAAGTTGCCGTGTATGAAATCGGCATTTAAATTCCAAATCTGAGCTGTAAAATCAGCACTATCTATATTAGGCACAATGACTTTATAACCAAGTGATTGTGCCTTTTTGATTTGATTACCGACGAAATCAGGATGATTAGAATGCAAAACCTCGGAGTCTTTGGAGAAAGGTTTCAGTCGTATCCAATCAGCATTAAACAGTTTTGCAATTTCCCAGGATTTATCACTTCCATCGAATTCGGAAATACAAAGACCAATCCCTGAACTTTTCAAATCCTGAGAAATCTCATCAAGAACCGACAGGTGATCTTCACTTAAGTCTTGTCGGAACTGAAAAAACAACCGAGATTCAGGAATATTGTGGCCTTGAATGTTTTCCAAGACTTCCTGTCGATGCTTGGCGGATTCATAATCGGATATACTTTGGTTGATAAGAATATATCTTTTGACACCTTTTTCTTCACCATCCTGAATAACAGATAACGCTTGTTTGAGTGTATAACGGTCTAATATTTTTAACAGACCGGTTTCATTTGCGACATTGAAATAATCTAAAGTTTGTAACTCAGAACCATCATGTGAAATAACTCTCAACATGACCTGGAAAAGCTCCATATCATCATTTTTAGCATTTAATATCGACTGATACAACCACTTAAAACTTTGTTGCCGAATGGCATTGATTAACTTCGTTTTGGTGAGATAGAACTTCTTCCGTTCTTCACTTTCGGCAATATATTGAATATTCTCGTTATGTTTTGGATTAAGAATCAGTCTTTCCGCCTCATTGATAAGCATGTTCTTGTTTGACTTATGTGATAAATCGGTCAGTACAAATGCTTGTAACGCCACAGTAATATTTTTTTTGTGAAGATTAAAATAAGTTTTGGAAACCCAACTAAAAACTTCATTGAGATAATCCTGAGTTTGTTGACGACTCATATCATCGCTCGCTAAAACTGTAATTCCATCAGTTATAGTTCGTTTAATATCGAATTTAAATCCGAAATCGGGTAATTGAACATGCAATGTTTTATGAATTTTATTAAAACCTGAAAAACCTACTTTCTGTTGAAGTGAAACTTTGTTAGCAACCTTAAGCCAAATAACTGAGCTTCGATCAGAAGTTCCATTCGCAGTAATAAAATGACTAAGTTCATCAAAACTATCGTCGTCAATTTCAAATTCATAAATTTTCTCTGACTCTCGGACTGAGTGGGATGAATGAGTTATTTTTCTCTGAATCATTTCAAGAATTTTTGAAATCAATGCATCGACTTGACTGTTCCTTGCCAGAATCTCATCAACTCCAATACTTTTTAATTGATTGTTTTGTTGAGGTCTTTGTACATCAGACATTGCCAATACTGGGATATTTTCATAATGTTTTGTTAAGGAAAAAACACAATCAGCAACATCTGAATCTTTAGTTTTATTGAGATCAAGAAGTATTAAGTCAGGAGCAAAGCCTATATCAAACAGATTCGACATAGAGTCAGGAGAACTAATCTCAACTATGAATTTTGAGTCTCTGAGTAATTTGGCTTCATTCAGGGCAAGAGCCTGATTATCTTCTATGATGAGGACTTTATATTTGGCGTGCTTAACCCATTGATTGAGTTCATCAGACCCCAGTTGAACAAATTTCTTATGCGAAATGAATTCAATGTCATTATTTAAAAGGGTTATTCGATTATCCGGGCTAATATCATCATCAATACAAATTAAAGAAATATTTTTGTCTCGAAAAGTCTTTAAACGTTTTGCTATTTTTTGATAATCATTCCATTCAAATAGAACAATTGATAACAAATCTTTATCAAAGTCAAAATCTTGAATTTCATTTAAATTGACGACTTCAACTGAAAGCTTTTTATTGATTTGAGCAGGATACAAGGAACAGGAATAAATTTTTATATTTTCTTTCATTTAACTACCTCTCAATAATCTCGCCCCACAATAATATTATATCAGTAATGAGGTGGTTTTTCATCAGCCGGGTTGGTGTTTTGATGCCATTGGGAACTTTCTTCATCCACTTTTTGAGAAAGATTTAAGATTTGTTTTTTTAGTTGGTCAATTTGTTTTTGTTGGTTAATTATGACACTGTTTAATTGCTCAACGGTATCTTCCAGATAAACAATTTTTGTTTCTATTTCAATGATATTTTCTTGTTGGTTCTTCATATTTAGAATCGATTGTAAGATGTTGCTTTAAAATTGACCAAAACTTTTTTTTCAATTTCGAGTTTTAGCTTTGCTACCGATTTTTCAGTGAGTTGAGATCGGATGAGTTGAGGGAAATTGTCAAGAGTTCGTAATTCAACAATAAAATCTCTTCCGTAAGGATTGATTGACTTTATCTCAGCTGGAAGTTGATGAGTGATACTGCTATTAGGAATTTTTTCAAGACTAATGCTTACATAATCGGCAAAAAGTATATGTTCTTTATTGTTGATTTTTACTCTGCTGGCAACCGGTAAACTGTGTTTTCCACAACTAAAAGCAGATTCAATATCACTTTGATAGTGAATACGGTTGTCCTTAACTAAAAGAAGTTGATCAGCAACTTTATAAATTTCAACAATATCATGAGTGACGAGCAAAATCAGGTTGTTTTCTTTGTACTGTTTTAATAAATTAAGAGCAATTTTTCGTAGTTCCGAACTGAGTGCAGAAAATGGTTCGTCTAATAATAAAAGTGATTGATGGCCGGTTTGTAATAATGCTCGTATGAGTGCAATTCTTTGCTTTTCTCCACCGGAAATTTGATTGGGGTATTTATCGAGTAATCCGTGGCAATCAAGAACATCCAGAAGTTCTTTGAGTTCTATTTTGGGATTGGGGTTATATTTCTCAACAAAATCTAAATTTTCACGGATTGTCCAATGTGGGAATAAAAGCGGGTGTTGAGGCATATAACCACACTGATATGGTCTAACTTTTTGTTTGTTATTCGTATCGAATAATGTTCTTCCTGAAAATTCAACACGACCTCTAACAGAGTCCGTATAACCGGCAATAGCATCAAGCAAACTGGATTTGCCACTTCCGGAAACACCGTAAATCCCTACAATTCCAGTATCTGATGTTTGGAACTCATACTTAAAGTCAGGGTTGCGATTTTGAATTTTAACAATCATGAAATGACTCGATAATTGTTTTTTCTGTTAATCCAAAGTATGACAACAAATGATATTAACAATAAAATTAAAGAAAGTGAGTTTGCCTGGTCCAGTTTCATGTTTTCAACATGATTGAATATTTCTATGGATACAACACGAGTCTCGCCGGGAATATTTCCTCCAACCATCAATGCCACACCAAATTCGCCCAGTGTATGAACAAAACCTAATATTGCGGCTGAGATGATTCCATTACGAGCCAGAGGTAATATGATTGAGTAAAATATTTTTTGTTTTGGGGATCCAATCGATAAAGCTGTGTTTATAGTATTCTGATTGATATTTTTAAATGTTGAGACCATAGGTTGTACCACAAAAGGCAAAGAATAAACCACTGAAGCTATAACCAATCCTGAAAAACTGAATATCAACTGGTTTCCTGTTAATTGGATAAACAATGAGCCTAACCAGGTATCATTCCTCATGATACTCAGAAGGTAATAACCTAAAACAGTTGGCGGGAGAACTAAAGGCAATACAACTATTGAACTCACAAATACAGTCCATCGGCTTTTGGAAAAACTCAGCCAGTAAGCTAATGGAATAGAAATAATCAACAAAATGACAACAGTAACTGCAGCTAATTTAAAACTCAGAAATAGGGCGGTTAAATCGGTTGATAACATTCCTGTTGATTGAAAGAAAACACACCGATTATAAAGATAAATCTTGTTCTTTTAAATCAATTCGAATTATTTATATGTGACAAGTTGCTTAATTAGATGCATTCAATTTTATTCAGATGATTGTTTTGTTAAAATTCAATCAATTACATAAATAATTTTATATGAAAAGTACAGAGTATATCAGGTCCGTAGCACCTGGTTTTCAACCGCAAATTGCACTCGTTTTAGGATCAGGCTTGGGTGAGTTTGCCGATTCGATTGATAAAATTAGTGAAATTTCTTACGCAGATTTAGATGGTTTTCCGCAATCCGGAGTCGCTGGACATGCCGGAAAATTGATTCTGGGAAAAGTCGAAGGAGTAGAAATAATCGCTATGCAGGGCAGGGTTCATTATTACGAAAATGCTCAGGCTGAGGCTATGAGAACGCCGATTCATTGCTTTAAGGAGTTGGGTTGTGAAATGATTATTCTCACCAATGCTGCCGGTTCTTTAGATAAAAACAAACCACCTGGTTCTGTGATGCTGATAAATGATTACATCAACTTTACCGGTGTTTCTCCATTATTTTCTGAAACAGGCAATAATCGCTTCGTGAATATGGTAAATGCTTATGACAAAGAATTGCGGGAAGAAATGTTGCGCATTGCTGAACAACACAAAATTGAATTAGGTCAGGGAGTTTATGCTTGGATGTGCGGACCACAATTTGAAACTCCAGCGGAAATCAATGCTTTAAGAGTGCTTGGAGTGAATGCGGCAGGTATGTCTACAGTGCCAGAGACTATCCTTGCGAGGCATCAACAACTCAAAGTAATGGCATTGTCTGTTATTACAAACTTTGCAGCCGGAATGGATTCTGAGGAGCTTTCACACGCTCAAACTATGAAATGTGCAGAAATTGCTGCTCTAACATTTAAAGTTTTACTCACTGAGTTTATAAAAAAACAAAAAAGTTAAAATTTACCGATTGATTTTTTCATTAATAATCTCTAACAATAAACAAACAATAAAAAATTCAATTGAAACTATCACAATTTAAAATTTGGCAGCTGAACCTGCTTGCAAGTTTTCTTTTTGTCATTTTATACAATATAGCTTTTTGGAAGGAAATTTATCAAATTATAAAACCTGAAACAGCAAGTGATTATTTTCTATTTGCTGCTATTTTTGTTTTTCTGGTTGCTGTAATCAACCTAATTCTCAGCCTTTTTACTTGGCAAAAAAGCTATAAACTTTTTTATATTATAATTTTCCTCATTGCATCAGCATCCTTTTATTTCATTTATCAATATAACATTGTTATTGACAAGGAAATGGTCCGAAATGTGATGGAGACTAGCTCTTCGGAGGGAAAGGATTTAATTAGTTCAGGTTTAATATTCGTACTTTTTTTACTTGGAATTCTGCCATCATACTTGCTTTATAAACTTAAAAGCACAAGAGATACATATCGTAACTTTCTGTTTACAAAGATAAAGTCTATGGGGATATCAATTGCTGTGATACTTTTGGTCATTTATCTGAATTATGCTTCATTTGCATCAATTGCGAGAAATAATAGAAACCTGTCCCATGTCATTTTACCAACAAATTTTATTTTTGCTTTGGTTTCATTTGCAGGTGAACAATTTAAGTCGGCTACAATTCCTTATAACCCCATAGCTGAAGGTGCAAACCAAGATGAATCGTTAAACGACAAGAAGCAGGTTTATCTTTTAATAATTGGTGAAACTGCAAGAGCGGATCGGTTTTCACTTAACGGTTATGAAAAGGAAACTAACCCCTTTTTATCAAAAAGGCATGATATTATAAACTTCACCAATACATCTTCATGCGGTACAAACACAGCAACATCTCTTCCCTGTATATTTTCGCATTTGGACCGTACGAATTACAGTCATAAAATAGCTAAAAACACCGATTCTTTGCTAGATTTTTTTAAAAACGCAGGATTTGATATTCAATGGCGTGACAATAATACCGGTTGTAAAGGCATCTGCAAACCTGATGATTTTCTTGATTTAACAATGGATGATGGAAATTCATTATGCAACGAAGAAGAGTGCTATGATGAAATTCTGTTTAAAGACTTGTATGAGAAAATCACCCAAAACCCTAATAATCAAGTTTATGTTCTTCATCCTAAAGGAAGCCACGGACCGGCATATTACTTGCGTTATCCAAAGCGGTTCGAAATTTTTCAACCAACATGCCAAGATATTCAACTTCAAAAATGTCAAAAACAGGAAATTGATAACAGTTATGACAATACAATCCTTTATGCTGATTATATCATTGATTCTGCCATTAAATTACTGGAAAAACTTCCAAAAGATACATTAACAACAATGGTTTACTTGTCGGATCATGGCGAGTCCCTTGGAGAAAACAATCTTTATCTGCA
This sequence comes from Lysobacterales bacterium, assembly GCA_020442665.1. GTDB lineage: Bacteria > Pseudomonadota > Gammaproteobacteria > Xanthomonadales > Marinicellaceae > NORP309. The sequence continues at coordinate 11,193 of JAGRJP010000085.1, read as the reverse complement.
TGGAACACCTTATATGTTTGCTCCAAGTGAACAAACAAAAGTTCCATTTATCATTTGGTTGTCAGACTCTTTGCAAGAGTCAACTTCACTCGATTTTCAATGTTTACTATCAAATAAAGATATTCACTTATCTCACGATAATTTTTTCCATTCCATGCTTGGCATGGCTCAAATCAATACCAAATATTATGATCAATCCAGAGATATTTTCTATCAATGTCAACCAAAATAGTGAAACTTTGACTAATAATCGAACTAGTTATAGTGTTGGAAAAACTGAAATTATATTAATTTCAGTGTGTATTTTGTTACTGATTGTTGTCAAAAGTTTTCATATAGATTTTGTGTTAGCTGACCAAATATATCAACTGACAAATTGGGATTTAAAATATGCTTTCTGGACGGAAACAATTATGCATAAGGGTGCAAGGTATCTTGTGATTGCGGTATTTCTATATTTAATCTATTCCTTAGTTAAAATGCACCGTAGTCAAGCAGAAAAGAATAAAATATATGATTTGACTGTAGCATTAATTTCTGTTGTATTGTGTGTTGCTTCTATAGCTATACTCAAACAAATATTTGATGCTGATTGTCCATGGGATTTACTCAGATATGGTGGTGATAAGCCTTTCTTTTCACTATTTGAGTATTCTGATTCTAACCTGACATCGAAACATTGTTTTCCCGCCAGTCATGCCGGTATTGGGTATAGTGGAATTGTATTTTTTTATTATTTAAAGGTTAATAACCATCATTTGAAAAAAAAGGCTCTATTATTTGGCGTCATTCTTGGGGGGGTATTTGGAGTTGTACAACAACTTCGTGGTGCTCACTTTATTTCTCACGATATTAGCTCTTTGCTGGTTTGTATGATAATTTTAACCGGTGTTTATAAATTGGCTTACAGAAGATAATTATATTTATTTGTGATTAATTATTTGATTTATTTCGGAAATAAACTATGATGCAATTATCATAATAAAATTCCTTGTAAAATAGATAGTTATAACAATAAATTAAATGAAGTTCTTACCTCAGGAAATCATCAGAAAGAAACGTGACGGTAATATTCTTACCAAAGACGAGATTGAGTATTTTATTCGTGGCGTGGCAAATAACTCAGTGAGCGAAGGTCAAATTGCTGCTTTGGCAATGTCCATTTATTTTCGGGGAATGACATCCGATGAAACGGTTCATCTGACAACAAGCATGTTGAACTCCGGTGATGTGATTTCATGGCAGAATGAAAATCTCAATGGCCCAGTTTTGGATAAACATTCAACAGGTGGTGTTGGTGATAAAATCAGTTTGATGCTGGCACCAATTATCGCAGCTTGTGGTGGTTATGTGCCAATGATTTCAGGTCGTGGCTTGGGTCATACCGGAGGAACTTTAGATAAACTCGAATCCATCCCCGGCTACAATACAACGCCTGATAATTCAAAATTCCGACAAATTGTAAAAAACATAGGTTGCTCTATCATAGGACAAACGGCGAATTTAGCTCCGGCTGACAAACGTTTTTATGCGACCCGTGACATTACCGCAACCGTTGATTGTATTCCTCTGATTACTGCTTCTATTCTTTCCAAAAAACTTGCTGAAGGTCTGGATGGTTTAGTTATGGATATTAAATGTGGCAGTGGAGCATTTGCAGAAAGTTTGGGTATGGCAAAGGAACTGGCTGAGGCGATTGTTGCTGTTTCCACAGTGAACACCAGAGCTTTAATCACCGATATGAGCCAGGTTATTGGCTACACCGCTGGAAATACTCTCGAGGTTCAGGAAACCATTGATTATTTAACAGGTGTCAAACAAGAAAGTGTGCTTCATGAACTGGTCACAAATATTTGTGCAAACATGTTGGTCATAGGAAATCTCGCTGAAAACACTCAACAAGGTATTTCGCAGGTAGAAAAAGTTTTACAAAATGGTCGGGCTGCGGACATTTTTGCCAAAATGGTTTCTGCTCATGGAGGACCAAATGATTTTGTCGAGAATTCAGTTAAATATTTACCTCAAGCTCCCGTTATTAAACAAATATTTTCCAAACAATCAGGTTTTATAACATCCATGAATTGTCGTGAAATCGGTATGGCTGTAGTTGATTTAGGCGGAGGTCGCAGAGTTGCAACAGATTCAATTGATTACTCGGTTGGATTTAGTGAATTTGCTCATATTGGTGACTTTGTTGATTCTCAAACACCGATAGCAACTATTCACGCTTCATCTGAACATGATGCAAAAGAAGCATCAGAAAAACTGTTACGCACTATTGATTTTTCGAAAGAAAAGCCTGAAATTCCGTCAACAATTATCGAGTTAAGAAGTTAATAACCCAACTCAACTTAAACTCAAAACTACAAAATATCCGCCAAATAGTAACCATGCAAATATAATCAAAGCCAATAGGACTGGTTTTAAACCGGCTTGTTTGAATTTTGAAAGATGAGTTTCAATTCCAAGAGCGGACATTGCCATAGTGAGTAAAAATTTATCTGCATGATTGATTGAATTTACAATTTGTACGGGCAACAGATGTAAAGAGTGAAAACCTGCGACGGCAATAAATAAAACAGCAAACCAAGGAATAACTATCTTCGATTTAGTGTCAGAGCTGTGATTCTGGGTTTTGGCGAGCAACCAGCCTAGGACCAGCAACATGGGGGCAATCAACATAACCCGTGTCATTTTGACGATTACAGCGGTATCACTGGCAGCAGCATCAATCGCACCACCGGCAGCAACGACTTGCGCCACTTCATGCACGCTGCCGCCAACGTAAAGTCCGTATTGAGTGGCTTGCATGTTTAACATTCCGGTTTTGTACAGAATAGGGTAGAGAAACATAGAAATTGTGCCGAATAATACTACCGTTCCTACAGCAATTGCGGTTTTGTAGGCTTCTGATTTGAGCACATCTTCGGTTGCCAGTACCGCTGCTGCACCACACACCGCACTTCCCGATGCAACCAAAATGGAAGTGTCTCTATCCAGTTTTAGAAGTTTAATTCCAACTAAAGTGCCGATAATCATAGTGCTGGAGAGCATAATGACTGAAACTAATAACCCTTCTAAACCAATTTCTGCGATTTGTTGAAAAGTGATACGAAATCCGTAAAAAACAATGGCAATGCGCAATAAGGTTTTAGCTGAAAAAAGAACTCCGGGAAGCCATGATTGGGGTATTTTATTTCTTATGGTATTTGCAATCACAATTCCCAAAGCAATTCCGATCACAAGCGGGCTGATTGCCAGAGATTTTACTGCAGTGATTTGAGCAATTGCAGTTGCAATTCCAGCGACAATTGTAACTAAAACAATTCCGGAAATTTTACCTTTATCCACTATTTAGCTTCCATGAAGAATACGAACCCGAACGGTTCCGTCAATTTGCTCCAAATTATTTTTCAAATCATCAACATCAGTGCCGTTCACATCTAAAATCACATAACCAATTTCACCTTCCGTTTGTAAATGTAATGCCGAAATATTCATACCTAAAGCCGAAAACACATGGTTTACTTTTTCCAAAACTCCCGGTTTATTTTCATGAATATGCATGATGCGACTACGTCCTTCGACAAGTTCTGGTAAAGAAACTTGCGGGAAGTTGACAGCAGATGATGTACTGCCGTTGTTTGAGTATTTAATCAATTTATTTGCCACTTCATTGGCAATATTAACCTGTGCTTCCTGTGTGCTCCCGCCTATATGTGGAGTGATAATGACCTGATCGAAATTTTTCACTTCTGAAGTGAATGGCTCTTGATTGCTTCCCGGTTCTTCGGGGAAAACATCTAAAGCTGCTCCTTGAATGTGACCGGACTCCAAAGCATCAATCAAATCCTCAATCACTACCACATCTCCTCTGGCAGCGTTGATAAGATAGCTGTTTGGCTTCATCTTTTGTAATTGTTTCTTGCCAATCATATTGTGGGTTTCAGGAGTTGAAGGAACATGCAAACTAAGCACGTCAACTTCTGATAAAAGCTGTTCCAGAGACTCCAAATCCTTTGCATTACCCATTGGCAGTTTGTTCTCAATATCATAAAAATAAACCTGCATTCCCATTGATTCGGCAAGCACGCCAAGTTGAGAACCAATGTGTCCGAATCCGACAATTCCTAATTTTTTATTGCGAATTTCATAAGAGTTCGATGCTGTTTTTTGCCATTCTCCACGGTGAGCAGCCGCATTTTTCTGCGGAATTCCGCGCATTAAGAAGATAATTTCTGCCAAAACCAATTCAGCAACCGATCGAGTGTTTGAAAATGGGGCATTAAAAACCGGAATCCCTTGTTTTTTAGCAACTTCCAGATTGATTTGGTTGGTGCCAATGCAAAATG
>JAGRJP010000085.1:0-6791 GCA_020442665.1 Lysobacterales bacterium | reverse complement strand
GTTCTGGAGCGAATTCCAAGGATATGAGCATCTGAAAGCAGTTCTTTCAGAGCTTCCGGCTCAGGTGAATCTTTCAGATAATGAACATTGTTGTAACCATCTTTTCGGAACAATTCTTCCGCCAAAGGGTGAACTCCTTCCAATAAAACTACTTTTATTTTCTCTTTACTTAATGACAGTTTGCTCATAATCTTCGATAATTGGAACTTTGACGCGACTATTGTAACCGTTCATGGATATATCTGAAATTATTAATTGCATAAAATTAGAGATTGCTAATATAGAACTTTCGACCGAATCGGATGATTTACTCAATTACGGCCGTGACTGGACACGATTTCATGAAGTGAATGCTTGTTGTGTTGTTTTTCCGAAAACCACAGAGCAAGTTCAAAAGTTAGTTCAATTAGCAAATCAGCACAATTTTAAGATTGTTCCCTCAGGTGGTCGAACCGGTTATAGTGCCGGAGCTTTTGCAACTCAGGGTGAAGTGGTTGTGTCAATGGAAAAAATGCGAAATATAATAGAATTTAATCAGCACGATGCTCAGGTAACGGTTCAATCAGGTGTGATAACCGAACAATTGCAAAATTATGCTGAAGAAAAAGGATTGTTCTATCCGGTGGATTTTGCCTCAAGCGGATCTAGTCAGATTGGTGGAAATATCGCGACAAATGCCGGAGGAATTCGCGTTTTGCGTTATGGGATGACAAGGGATTCCATTGTAGGCTTGAAAGTTGTTACCGGCAAAGGCGATGTTCTGGAACTTAACAATGGTTTGATTAAAAACGCCACAGGTTATGATTTGCGCCACTTGTTTATTGGATCTGAAGGCACTCTTGGTATTATCACAGAAGCAACAATACAACTCGTTAAGCCACCGCTTGAGCAGAGTGTCATGTTATTGGCTTTATCATCTCTTGATGCAGTCATGAGAGTATTTACGTTAGCGAAAAAGCATTTAACCTTATCAGCCTATGAGTTTTTTACCGATATCGCCTTGAAACATGTTTGTAGTCACAGGCAACTGGAAAGACCATTTGAAGATGAAGCTCATTGCTATGTTTTGTGTGAGTTTGATAATCCTGAGCAAAGTTCTGAAGAAGCGGTCATGCAAGTCTTTGAACAAGGTATGGAAGATGGTGATATAGTCGATGGTTTGATTAGTCAAACTTTAGATCAAGCCGAACAATTTTGGCAATACCGCGAAGGAATCAGCGAATCGATTGCTCATTTTTCACCTTACAAGAATGATATTTCTGTCAAAGTTTCACAAGTCCCGGAGTTTATGAATCACTTAGATGCTTTGGTTAATGAATATTATCCTGACTTTGAACTGGTCTGGTTTGGCCATATTGGTGATGGCAATTTGCATTTGAATATTATCAAATCTGAAGAAATGACCATTGCAGAATTCAAATCCGCTTGTGAAGATGTCAACAAACATGTTTATGGTTTGATACAGGACATGAAAGGTAGTGTTTCGGCGGAACATGGAGTCGGTTTGATTAAAAAGCCGTACCTGGGTTACACTCGAAGTGATGCTGAAATAGAAATCATGAAGCAAATTAAGCAAGTGTTTGACCCAAATAATGTTCTAAATCCCGGAAAACTGGTGGATTTATGAGTGAAAGACTCAAAAAAGGCTATCTGCAATGGCGTTGTCGTCGAGGAACTAAAGAGCTGGATGTGATTTTAATCCGCTTTATGGATAATCATTACGAACAAATGTCAGATGATGAACTGTTAGATTTTGATCGGCTACTGGACAATCAGGACACATTGCTTTGGGATTGGTTTTGTGGCCATTTAGTACCTGAAAACAAGAATGACAAACATCTGGTTCATAAAATCAATCCGAAATTAGCTGATAAAGTTTAATGCTTAAAATTAAGAGCAATGAATTTCTGGACTTGAACCGATTCGGGCAATTTTTTTTCATTTTCCAAATGTTTTTTATGCTTTTTGCAGGACTTAGTGGTTGGCTTTTAGTTGCTATTGAGATTGTTTTGGTTGTTATTTTCTACTTTGTATCACGAATAATCAGCTCGAATTATGGTGCGGATTTTTGGGTGAATCAACAAAATCAATGGATTTGTAAGCAAGGTCAAAACCAGCATGACGTCTCTGTTAAAGATTATTGGATAACGCGAGGATATCTGTTTATCTGGCTCAAAGGTTCAACAAAATCGGTGTCAATTATGCTGTCACGAAGTATAATTGGAGCTCAGAGATATTCACAGCTTTTAGTTTTAATCAAAAAAACATACGAATCAAAATAATGAAAAACTTACCCAGAGTTCCGGTCAAAGTCGGTGATTGTATTGTCGGTGGCAACGAAGTGATAGTACAATCCATGACCAATACTGATACAGCAGATGTTCAGTCAACTGTTGAGCAGATTTATCAACTTTGGCAAGCCGGTTCACAGTTGGTTCGAGTGACTGTGGATAAAGAAGAGGCAGCTGCAGCGATTCCTGAAATTATTGATCGGCTTGGTGCTGCCGGTTGTAATGTTCCTGTAATTGGTGATTTTCATTACAACGGTCATTTATTGCTTTCAAAATATCCTAAATGCGCCGAAAAGTTGGCAAAATACCGCATAAATCCAGGCAATGTTGGTTTTGGCAAGAAGAAAGACACACAGTTTGCTCAAATCATTGAAATTGCCATTAAAAATAACAAACCGGTTCGCATAGGAGCCAATTGGGGAAGTCTTGATCAGAAACTACTGGCAAAGATGATGGATGAAAACAATCAGTTAGCCGAACCTCATGAGGCACAGGATGTTATGGAAGAAGCGTTGATTGTATCGGCACTGGAAAGTGCCAAACAAGCTGAAGATCTCGGATTGAGTGCAGATAAAATTATTATTTCCTGCAAGGTCAGCGGTGTTCAACCGTTAATCAATATTTATCAAAAATTAGCTCAAAGATGCAGCTATCCTTTGCATTTGGGTTTAACCGAAGCAGGTATGGGTTCTAAAGGAATCGTGGCTTCAACCGCAGCTTTAAGTATTCTTTTACAACAAAGAATAGGGGATACCATTCGTATTTCTCTAACGCCCGAGCCGAATCAATCCCGAACCGAGGAAGTCATAGTCGCTCAGCAGCTTTTACAGACTATGGGTTTGAAATCTTTCACTCCAATGGTGACAGCTTGTCCCGGTTGTGGGAGAACGACAAGCACATTTTTTCAGGAGCTGGCGAAGAAAACCACCGAATTTATTCGTGTCAATATGCCGCAATGGCGGATTCAATATCCCGGAGTTGAGAATATGAGTGTCGCTGTAATGGGTTGCATTGTTAATGGCCCGGGAGAAAGCAAACATGCGGATATTGGCATATCCTTACCCGGAACCGGCGAAGCACCAACAGCACCTGTGTTTATTCAAGGAAAAAAAACACATACGCTTCGAGGTGAAAATATCGCTGATGAGTTTTTACAGATTATGAATGATTTTGTAGAATCAAATTATGGAAAGCAATAAAGGAACAATCAACACCAAAAAGTTATTTATATTTAACTTGCATTATTTCATCAACTATCTTTTTAGCTGGCAGGTGATGCCATTCTTGGCGGTTTTTTCATTGTTCTATCTGCTTTATCCGCTTTCACCTTTACTATATTTATTTGGAAATGTTGCCATCATGATGATGGTTTATAAATTGGCGTTTGACATCCTGGCTTATGTCGCTGCCGGTGATATGTCTCCCCATGAAGTTCGACAGAATTATCTGGTCACAAACGCTATTGCGGTAAAGGTTTTTATGATTGCATTATTGGTTGAAGGAACGCTCAGATATATGGAGTATAAAGGAGTTAATGTCGCATATAGGTATTATGTGCTTAGTGCAACCGCTTTTGTGACTCCAGCGGTTTATATGAGTTTAGCTTTGACGAATTCATTGTTATTTGCTCTCAATCCAATCAATATTTTCAGAGTCATTAAAACCACCCATATTTCCTATTTGTTATTTGTCGGTTTTTGGTTGTTTACGATTTTCTTGCATGAGATTATTATCAATCCTTTTGTCTTCAAATATTTCCCTGTTTTTATTGATGGAATTGTTTCCAGCTTTATAGAGTTTTCATTTATGATTTTAAATTTTCACATTATGGGTTATATTGTTTTTCAGAAACGCCATCAATTTGATTTAGCAGGTATTGGTATTAAACATACAGATGATGATTATATCAATATTGAGAAAAAACCGGAAAATCCTGCTTATGAAACTATCAGAAATCTGCTTGATAATGACGATGAAAAGCGAGCTTTGGCAATTATTATTCAACAACAAAAAGAAGGTGACAGAGGAGCTACTTTGCAAGGTCTTTATAAGCGAGCGATGCAGCAAAAACTATATAGTCCAACAAATAAGGAAGTAGCATTTAAAATTCACCATCTTCTGGAGTTAAATGAAACCCGGAAAGCATTTAATATGCTTCGTGATCATTTGGACTCAGGACAGTCTTATATTGAACATAAACCGGATGATGTCAGAGAGCTTGTTAGTTATGCCGTTAATAATAACAAAAATAAATATATTCCTATATTGCTGAAAGAGTTCCATAAAAAATATCCCTATCATGCTGATATTGTTCCAAATTATTTTACTTTGGCACAAGTGCTTTACAATGATTCCAAAACCAAAGACCAAGCCATTGCGTTATTGGAAGAAATCCTGAGAGATTTTCCCAACGACCCGAGTATTTCTGAGGTTAGGGGTTGGTACAGAGGAGTAGAGTTGTTAAGAAACCGACGATTAGAATCTCATGAGACGCTCTAAAATGATTTTTTTGTAGTGATTTGAAACTGTAAAGTATCCAGACCATTTGTTGATTCCAATGGTGTTGAAACATCAAAATGAATGACTTGTCCGCCGGAGGTTCTTGTTGGGATAAGTCGAAATCCAACTCCCAAATTTGCATGAAATTCACGATCTTCCGAAGTGTTCCATATACTACCGGCATCAAGAAATATTGCTGAAGCAAATTTAAAAGTTTTTAAAGGATACCAGTTATAAAAATATCGTTGCTCCACAGTTGCAAGAAACTTTTTGTCACCATTAAAGTATCGGAATGGATATCCTCTTAGTCCGGTTTCACTCCCCAAATATTGCCTTTGTTCAGGAAATAGATTCTTACCAAGGTCAAAATTTGTTGAAACGTATAGAAGTTTATCATTACTTTGAACGTGATAAAGTTCAAGTTGTGATCCAAAATGGGTATTGATAAATTCGTTGTCAAGATGAATTCCATTCAAATATGCGTTAATAAAAATCATATTGTTATCATTGAACACAATTCCTTTGTCGTATTGTAAGGCAAAATGTGAGGAATTGTTGTTAAAATCCTGTCCAATTTGTGCACTTAAATGATGACCCAATGAAACATCTTCAACTCTTCCCATGCTATGAAAATTGGTTTTTTCAATGAAATCTTCTTTGATAAATTCATACCCGACCCATGGATATTTATAGTTTCTATACTCAGGAATTGTATAGTCAGGATAGATTTCGCTTGTAAAAAAATCACTCTCATCCACTGTATATCCAAAGCTTATACGCTGGTAGATGCTCTCTTTAGGAGTTAGTAATCTGCCAAAACTGAAGTTATAATTTTTCTTAATTTCTCCAATTTCTCCACTAATTTCACCAAAGTCGTATAAAGGGTGAATCAATGTCCAGTCCAGATAATCAATACTCCATGAGTTTTTTGTATTTAATGAATAAAATGGGGACTTGATTGATCCATATTTGAGTTTTCCATCACTATTATTTTGATAGTTTAATAATACTTGTAAGTGCGAATTGAATAATGCAGGGTCATAATACTTAATCGATTTTTCAGTTCTTTCATATCCTTTACGGTACTTAAACTCTAAATTTTTACCCAAACCAAGAAAGTTTTTTTCCTGAAGCTCAAAAGAATGTTTATTTTTTCCACCGCTAGAGCCAAATGAAACTCCAGGCTGTAAAGTCCAGTTATCATGTGTTTTGACTAAAACGCTGACCATATCTCCACAAACTTCATAAGGAGTTATTTCTGCATCTTTAATGTAATCTCTTGAGCGAAGAATTCTTTCAGTTTCATCTAACTTTTGAATCTCTAACTTCTCTCCAATTTGAAATAACAAATCTCCTTGAATAACTTGTTTTTGGGTTTTAATATGAAGTCCGTTTGCAAGTTTATGAAATGCCAGATTCTCATTTGTATTTCTTGTATCAAATATATTCAGATTTTCAATGATAATTTTTTCGATAAACAGTGAGTGAGAATTAGAAAATTTTGATATATCCCAATTTACACATTCTGTTGCTGAAAGTTCTTGATAGTTGAATAAAATTGAAAGTACTAACAGTAAAGTTATTTTCATGAGATTTATAAGTCATTTGTATTCCCTTGTTAGAGGAGACGGACAAATAAAATCAATCTGAAAATATTAATAAAATTAAAAAATAAATGAAGAAAAATGGTGCCCGGGGCCGGAGTCGAACCGGCACGGTGTTACCACCGAGGGATTTTAAGTCCCTTGCGTCTACCAGTTTCGCCACCCGGGCAGGGTGCAATTGTTGCTGAAAATGGAGGCTGGAACCAGATTCGAACTGGTGTCCACGGTTTTGCAAACCGCTGTATAGCCACTCTACCATCCAGCCCTTTTTTCGTTAAAAACTATCACTGGTAGTTGATATTTTAAAACTGAATAGTGCTTGCATTTGCACTGAAATTTGGAGCGGGAAACGAGACTCGAACTCGCGACCCCAACCTTGGCAAGGTTGTGCTCTACC
>JAGRJP010000084.1 GCA_020442665.1 Lysobacterales bacterium | reverse complement strand
GCAAACGCCAAATTTGAATAAATATCGAGGGAAACCGTAGGTTGAGAGTTTGGGGCGTGCTTTTACGCTCCTTTTGCACGAACAAAAGGAGCAAAAAAAAGATACTGAAACAAATCAGCATGAATTGTAAATATTTTAGATTACTCGACTACGCTCGAAATAAGTGAATCACCCCCAATCCCAAAGCACAATTTCCCAATCATCGTGATCGTCTTTGTAGGTTTTAATCGTTTCAAAACCGACTTTTTCATGGGCTCTTTTGGAGCGAGTATTGCGACTTGAAATTTGGGTAACAATGTAATCAAAATGTGGAGACATGCACTTTTTCATGTGTTGATAGAGTCCGGCAAAAACACCTTGAGAACGGTAGTCTTTGGCAACACAAACTTGTCCCATAACAAAATATTGGGTGTTTCCAAGTTTTTCGCCTTTATGTTGCAATAAATTGATTCGCTCAAACATGGTGAACAATACCGGAACTTCATCAGCAAAATCTTTCAGCATCACTAAGGCGTATCCCGCAATTTTATCTCCGTCTTTGGCAATGATATGTCCATATGGAGAGTTCATTCGTGTGAGCAAATCCAGGTCATGTTTGACAGTCACAAAGCCTTGCTGTTTCAGTTCTTCATCAGAAATATTGGAAGGAAGATTGATGGCTTGTAATTCAATAATCTGTTGGAGTTCAATACTGTTTTCGGCAGTTTTGTATTCAATCATGATGTTTGTGATATTAAACTGAATTTAAAGGACAAATTATATCTTATTCGCCCAACCAGTCACTTAATTGTTTTTCATTCAAAAGCGATTTAATGGTTTCATCCAACATTCCTGCCTGATTGAGAAACTGGATGTGCGGGCGAGCTTCGTCAAATTGCTCAAGCATTAATAAAGCAGTGGCATAAGTGTGACGATAGTATTTGTTATTTGGCTCCTGCGAAGTCACATGCTGAATAATTTTCAACGCTTCATTGGAGAGCTGACTAAATTTATCATTTTGCTCGATGGTTTTAAATTGTTCAGCAACCAGTAGTAAGTCGATACATAAATCGTTGGCTACTGAAAAGTTCTCAGGGTCGCGTTGATAATTCTCACGCGATATTTGCAGTCCTTTTTCCATGCTCAACAAAGCATTTTGACTATCTTGCAATTGTTGGTAGATTTCTCCTAGGGTGCTGTAAGTATATGATAACTCGCGTTTATATTCCTTGTTTAATGGAGCTTGTGATTCTAGGTTTAAACCATATTCCAGTGCTTTTTTTGCGGTTTCAAGCCCTTCAGTATGTTTGCCATCTTCAAGATAGAAAAAACTCAGTTGATTGTGCAGAATACGGATGTTGTTCATTTTGCGTAAATCTTTAGCATCAATTTCAATAGCGTGTTTTCCTTGAATAATCGCCTTTTTTAAATCGTTGATACCCTGTTGTAAACTGCCAAAGTCGATTTCATACCATGATTTTAATTGCAAAGCGTGCGAAGAGTTATAAAGCCAGTTTGCAGAATTGGGCTCGTTCTCGAGCATTTGCTGGCAAAGTTGTAAGTTGTTGTTGATTGCTTGAATTGCTAATTCAGGTTTGCCGTATTCGAGGTAATAATAACCTTGCTCCAAATAAGCTTCTGACAAAAATTGCTTGTCGCCATGCGGATTCAACAAAAGATATTCTTTTGAAGATTCAACAGCTGTTTTCAGGGTTTCTTCAGTTTTTACTTCCTGTCCTTCCGAACTTAAAACTTGCGAGTGATAGACACTCAAGCGTGAAAGCAAATTGTAGTATTCGGTCAGTTGAGTGTTTTCTGACTTATATTTTTCCAGATTATTAAATGCTTGCAGGAACGCCTGATTGGCTTCAGTCGATTGCTCCAATTGGTCATAAACTCTTCCGGCATTGATATAAGCTGTTGCTGATTGTAAATATCCTTGAGGTGAAAGTTGATTGTTCTCCTGTACATTAAGATGATTGATACTTTTATCAACAACTTGCTTGAGAACATCCACTCTGCCAATTTTTACCAGATTTTCATACAAATCATTGAGCATAAAATTCATCAATTGATCAGTGGCATTTTTTTCTTTAATAGTCAGAGACTGCTGATATTTGATATCGCTGGTGTATTTAACCGCAAAATAAATCCCCGATATAAAAATTATAGCAAGCAATGCGGAGAAAAACTTATTCCGTTTGATTGATTTAACAAAGATGTGCGACAGCTTGTTGTTGTTAAAACTCAAAGGAAAGTCCATCAGCCAGTTATTTAAATCGTTTCTAAGCATTGCAACAGAGTCATAACGCTGTTGAGGGTTTTTCTGAACACACTTCAAGACAATCTCTTTCAAGTCCTTTGGGATGTCTGATTTCAGAATACTTTGCTTTCTGTTCTCATTAAACTTTTTAATATCAAACTCATCCTTTCCACTCAACAACTGGAACAGTACCACTCCCAACGAGTAAATATCCGATCGATGGTCAGGCCTATTATTTTGAACTTGCTCCGGCGAGCTATAACCATAAGTGGCGAAAATCAACTGATTGTTATCCTTATCTGTCTGTTCTTGAGCGATACCGAAATCAATCAAAACCGGATAAGGAACATTGTTGATTGGTTTGATTAAAATATTGCTGGGTTTAATATCTTTATGAATAATTCCACGTTGGTGCACAAAATCGAGTGTGTCACATAAGCTGATAATCAGTTTCGCAATGTCACGATTTCTGAGCTTGTTTGTGGAACAATATTCATCAATATGTTGTCCTGAAATGTATTCCAAAACCAGCCAAGGTTGTTCGGTGCCATCTTTGGTTTGGGTGACATCTGCATCAATAATCGGCACAACTCCCGGATGTGATAAATCTGCTAGCAGTTGCATTTCTTGCAAGAATTGCTCTTTCAGAATCGAGGACTTGTAGTTGTTGGAAATAAATTTAATAACTACTTGTTGTTGATAAATTCCATCATTTCGTTCTGCCAGATAAACATCACTTTGACCACCACTGTCAATTTTGCGAATGATTTTATATTTGGAGCTGACGGAAACACACAGGTCTTCATCACCTGAAAATGCGGATGTCAAAAGCTGATTGATATTTTCAGAGGCACTTTCTAAGGAGTTTTCTGGTATCCAGCTTTTTGATTGAAAATAGCTTTGGAAATCGAGATTTTCATCCTCATCAAAAGATGAGTCTATTTCGTCCCAAAGTTTTTCGATGTCATTTTTCATGTTTGCATGGCAGCTGCCAGCATGGTTCTGGCTTTTTGCCAATCTCGAAAAACTGTTCTCTCACTGAGATTCATCACATCTGCAATGTCAATAAAATCCATATCACCAAAAAATTTATAAGTGAAAACTTTTTCCAGGCGTTCATTGTAGGACTTGAGTTTTGTCAAGCAACGATCCAGTTCAATCAAATAGTCAGACTCATTGATGACTTCCAACTCAGGAACGATTGTGTCATCCAGATAGGTCATTGCACGATTCTTCTTGGCTTCATTCAGTAATATATGTCGCATTGCCAGCGAGCAATAAGCAAAAAAATGATTGCGATCGTTGAAAGTATTTTTATTTTTTTGGCTTTTTAACCACGCTTCATTCACAAGAGCCGTTGTATTGAGACCGGCATCCTGAACTTTTAATCTTTGCCCGTGAGCGATTTTTTTCAAATGCTGATAAATCAAATCCATATCCTGATACTGGTCATGAGTTGCCTCAATTCCCTCACGGTTTATCAGTTTGGTGACGTCATCACTAAGCATGGTTTTGTCATTGTAAAAGTCCTAATCATGTTATCAAACCGAGTTTCTCAACTCAAGAGAATACTTTTTTTGAGAGTCAGAATAAAAAAATGTCAGTAAAAACCGACTTCTGTTGTTAAACATTCTACTAAACAACAATTTGTGAGGAGAATATGAAATTGAAACAACTAGTTATTTTAAGTCTGGTCATTGTATTAACAGCTTGCGGAGAAAGCGGCACTCCACGAGAAAGAGTGGAAAGTAATCTTTCGAAATTGGTCAAAGCCTGCTCTGACAAAGGCGGCGATTATAGCGGAGCTGCCGGTTTGGTGGTTTACAACGGTTCTGACCGAAACAGAAAATACAAGGACTTGGCATCGGCAGAAGGTGATGATAGAAGCATTCTAAACTCAACCTGTTACAGAATCAGCAATCTTATGAATGGCAAAAACAGCTATACCCTAATGAAATTTGAAGAAGAACCGGAATCAGAAGGCACATGGTACATTCAAACCGTCAAGTTTGATGGAAACAAAACAGCTCAATTGGCATTTCTGGATATTAAAGGAACTATGGGATTGGGCGATATTGACTGATAGGGGAAGAAATGAAAAGAAAAAATTTTAAACATACAACACAACTCTTGGTGATTATTGGAATTCTGATGATGACGGCTTGTGGCGGAAAAGAAACAGGTGAGGAAGTGATAAGTTCAACAAATCAAAGTAACAATAGTAGTTGTAAAAAGCTCTCGCCGGAACAAGCTGGCGAGCAGGTTGTTGCGATTTATCGTAAAGCAATGAAAGAAACAGTTGATTTATTAAAGAACAAACCGGATGCAGCATCTGTTGAGAAAACATTCAATACATCTTTGGAAAACTATCAAAACCAACTTTTGAAAATTGGTCAACATGTAATGACCATGAACTCACAGCAAAAGGGAGTTGTTGAAAGTGCAATCAACAAAGAACATATGAATATGCAAATCAATAAGGAAGCTAAAGAGTTATTTGCAGATTTTTCCAAATTAATCTTTGAATATCGCAATCATAAGGAGCTTTATACGAATCTTAAATCTATAAATATCATTACCCAGTTTGCTTTTTTTGATTTGTTGAAAAAACAAAATCAAAATGCGGAACAAAAATGGGGGGATATGATGAAACCCACATCGTGTAAATAATTCGAGATTCATTAGCAAACTAAACCGAGAAGGTTTTTTATATCTTTTCGGTTTTTGGTGTCAGTAAATTCCTCTTTGGATTGTTATAAAAGGAAACAACCAAAGAAGTATCATTATGAAATCGTTCAAACTATTACTATTTACCTTTGTAATCTCGATACAAACTGTAAACGCAGATGTATTTACAGTCAATTCAACATCAGACGGAGATGTGTGCAATGTTTCCATATGTACATTACGCGGAGCGATAAACGATGCGTTGGCTACAGTGGGTGCTGACACCATTGAATTTAATATTCCTGCCGATCCAATCAATGAAAATTATTTTCAGGGAGGTTCCGGGGCGACTGCCTTTCAATATTGGATGATACAACCCGAATCCGAATTACCAAGTCTGATTGACATTACCATTGATGGTACAACAGCAGGAACTTCAAATATTGGCAATCCAACCATTGTTGTGGATGGTTCTTTAGCAGGCGATCAAGATCCTGGAGTTTTTGACACTTTAGACGGTTTAACCCTTTTGGAAAACAGCCACATAAAAGCCCTTGCTTTTATCAATTGGTACAATGCCGGAGTGAGAATTGGTTATTTAACAGGTGGCTATGATGATGATGCTTTTAACAACTCCATCACAAGCTCGTGGCTGGGTTTGAGCATTCCTTTTGGACAAGCGAGTGCTCCCAATAAGTATGGAGTTATAGTCACAACCAACGGAGGAACCAACAATATCATTGGTGGAAATATGGCCACTCAAGGAAATGTGATATCCGGAAATTTACAATATGGGATTCATTTTGATTATTATCTCTCTGAGGGGAGTGTCGGTGTTTTTGGCAATAAAATTGGAACCAACCCTGAAGGAAACCTGGCTGTTCCGAATGACAATACTGGTATCATTTTATCTACCAGAGCGAATTCCAACATAGTAATTGGTAATGAAACTCCGGGACTAGGTAACCTGATTTCGGGCAATAATATAACAGGCATCCATGTATCTGCATCTGACTTGGAATTAAACCTGGTTATTGATGGCAATCTGATTGGTACAGATATTAGCGGGCTTTCTGCACTCCCAAACCGGGAAGGTATCAATCTCAGCACAGGCAGAAATATAATTGTAAAGAATAATGTCGTTTCCGGCAATAGCGGTCGAGCGATTGACCTGTCACACAGTTCTTCATCCCCACTTAAAAATGTCGATTTATTGAGCAACTACATTGGTGTCGGTATTGACGGTCAGACCCCTCTGGGAAACCAAAGAGGAATATATGCTTCTGGTATTGCAATAAATACAAAAATAGGAGCTCCGGGACAAGGCAATATTATTGCAAATAATAACTGTGGTCCATCAGTAGGATGTGGCGTTGTTATCAGCAACTATTCAAACAATGTAATTGAGCTTCGCTATAACAGTATTTATAACAACGAAAATGAAGGTATTGATTTGGAGGCGGATCGATTTACACCCAATGACCCTGGTGATTTTGACTCCGGTGCAAACCGATTGCAGAATTTTCCAGAAATCAATACTGCGGCTCATGATCCATCGGGTAACCGTTTGAGTATCAATTATTGGATTGACAGTCATTATGCGGCTAGTGACTACCCTATTACTATGGATGTTTATGCTGCTGATGCGGATGGTCAGGAAGGAAAAACTTGGCTGGCAAGTACCACTTTTAGTCAGAGCCAATATATTGTTGGAAATCCGGTGACTAGAACATTAAGTGCACAGGGAACCATTTCCGAAGGCGATGTTATTGTCACAACAGCCACTGATGCCGGTGGTCGAACTTCCGAGTTTTCACCCGGAGTGACATTATTGGGCGAACCTGACTATTCGATCAGTTGCACCCATAAAGAAATCACCACAACAGCAGCTTTAACATGCACGATTCAATGTCAGGCAGAAGCAACTAATCTTTGGTTGGAAGAAATAGGACTTCGATGTGAAAATCCCGATTCAAATTGCACCTTCAGTAATGGAGGAGAGGTTTCTTTTGGAACAGGGGATCTTCAACCATTTACAGTAGATATTAATCATGCTGGAGTTACAGGTACGCACCTTAATGAAATTGTTGGTGACGTGGGAACTCAAGCCGGAGTTATTGAAAGAGCTGAAGTGATTACCATCAACCAATTAGATGTGGCTGATTATATTTTTACAGACAGTTTTGATGGAATTATTTGTCAGTAAATCCTGGAATGAATTGTTATTGAAGTAAATGATTAAAAAAGGAGAAAGTTATGAAAAAGTATTTATTCCTAGCTATACTACTATGTTGCCAGATGGTTGAGGCAACTATTATACTCGTTGATAGCAATCAGGACACACTCACAAATGATGGAAACTGTACGTTAAAAGAAGCCTTGTTAGCCGCAAATCTTAATGTTGCAGTTGATCAATGTCCGGCCGGCCAGACATTCCCTACCCAAGATGTAATTGAATTGCTTCCTAATGTCCTTAATGATGCTATTGAGCTTGGATTTCAATACCCAATTATTGAAGGGGTTTCCATTATTGGACCTGGCTCAGACAAGCTGGTTTTATATCCTTCTGTCAACAATACAGGTCATATTTTTCAAATCAATACAACAGGACAAAATGTTGTTTCATTAAGTGGATTTCGAATAGGTGGTGCAAGATCAAGTGCTATTGATGTGGTCGCAACTGACGAGTTAATAATTGATGATGTGAAGTTTATCAATAACTCTGCTGGAACAAGTAGTAGTGGTGGGGCGATTAACGCTTATAATTCCGGTGGATGGATTAGAGTGTACAATTCAGAGTTCATCAATAATCAGGCAGGAGAGAAAGGAGGAGCTATTTATGCTAATCTATATTCTGTTGATGTTCAAAATAGCTACTTTACAAATAACACAGCCCTTTATGGTGGAGCTGTTTATGCTTACACAGGGTCGAGAGTTGGAGAGTACACATTCATTATCAAGGGAAGTCAGTTTGTCACTAACCAAAATACTCTAGAGGTTATTGAAAGTTACATCAGCATCCAAGAGTCTATTTTTATCCATAATGATGGAAATCATGTTTTGTTATCCAAATTTAATAGAGGCATAATTAATAATTCTATGTTTACTGAAAATTCAAGCAGTCGAACTTTGTGGTTAAATGACAATGACACAACATCAGTTCTCATGAACACATTTTTAAACAATCAAGGAAGCGATTTATACGTGACTTTAAACTCGGGTTCACAGATTAGTGGAAATATCTTTAAAACAACCAGCGGATGTCTTCTAGACGGAACTAGTTCTTTTAATAGTTTGAGTAAAAATAATATAGACACCGGGGACAGCTGCGCACCAAATACCTCAACCAATTATTTAAATACTGAGCCTTACTTATTACCTATAGGTTTTTATGGTGGTAATCAATTGATAGCACCACCATCAGCTCAAAGCCCTGCTATTGATGCAGCAGTCGACACAAATACATATAACTTTTGTAATAATAATGATTTATCAGGTATTGGTCGCCCACATGATGGCAATGGAGACGGGACATCTGAATGCGATATTGGAGCCGTGGAACTCCCCGAAGACTTTGATTTTATTTTTATTAATGGTTTTGAATGATTTGATAATAATCCACTAAATCGGTTAGACTTGCCTTGAATCAATAATACTGAGTCCCTCATGAGCAAAAACACTATGAAAGTCAGAGCTGCTGTTGCCTGGGCAGCAAATAAACCATTATCGATCGAAGAAGTTGATCTGGAAATGCCAAAAAAAGGAGAAGTTCTGGTCAGAATAGTAGCTACCGGCGTTTGTCACACAGATGCTTACACATTATCCGGACAAGATCCTGAAGGGATTTTTCCTTCGATATTAGGGCATGAAGGCGGAGGAATTGTTGAACAGGTCGGTGAAGGTGTTACGACTTTGCAAAAAGGGGATCATGTTATTCCGCTATACACGGCTGAATGTGGTGAGTGTAAATTCTGTAAATCTGGTAAAACCAATCTTTGTTCCAGTGTCAGGGAAACTCAGGGACAAGGATTGATGCCAGATGGCACCAGCCGCTTTTCAAAAGATGGAAAAACGATCTATCACTATATGGGAACATCTACATTTGCTGAATACACAGTATTACCTGAAGTGTCATTGGCCAAAGTAAGTAAGGATGCTCCTCTGGATAAAATCTGTTTACTTGGTTGTGGTGTTACTACGGGAATTGGAGCTGTCTTCAACACCGCAAAAGTAGAAGAAGGAGCAACAGTAGCTGTGTTTGGACTGGGTGGAATCGGTCTGTCTGTAATTCAAGGGGCAAAGCTCGCAAAAGCGGGTAAGATTATTGGAGTTGATATCAATCCTGATAAATTTGAAATGGCAAAGAAATTTGGCGCGACTGATTTTGTCAATCCAAAAGATTATGACAAACCAATTCAGGATGTTATCGTCGAACTCACAGATGGAGGCGTGGATTATTCCTTTGAGTGTGTCGGGAATGTACAACTAATGCGCTCGGCTCTGGAATGCTGTCACAAAGGCTGGGGGGAATCAATTATTATCGGCGTTGCCGGAGCCGGTCAGGAGATCAGTACCAGACCTTTTCAACTTGTGACTGGAAGGGTATGGAGAGGCAGTGCTTTTGGCGGAGTCAAAGGCAGAACTGAACTACCGGGATATGTTGACAGATATATGAGTGGCGAAATCAATCTGGACGACCTTGTGACTTTTAAACTCCCTCTTAGCAAAATTAATGAGGCATTTGATCTCATGCATGAAGGTAAAAGTATCCGTTCCGTGATTGATTATACAATGGAGTGATTGTGACTTTTGAAACTTTAAAAAAACATAAAACATTTGCCGGTGAAACAATTTTTTGCCGGCATGAGAGTTCATCGACTCGAACCAGCATGGCTTTTTCTGCATTTTTACCAGTTGATATTAAAAAGATTGATTCAGCTATCATTTGGCTGTCAGGTCTGACATGCACTGAAGAAAATTTTATTACTAAAGCCGGAGCACAATTTTTTCTTCAGAATACTTCGACCATGATTATTTGTCCGGACACCTCACCTCGTAGGCTTGATCTTCCAGGAGAACATGACAGTTATGATTTTGGCAGTGGCGCAGGTTTTTATTTAAATGCACGAACTGAATATTTCAAAGATCATTATCAGATGTATGACTACATCACGTGTGATTTAATCGAACTGTTGCGAAACGATTTTGGCATTAACAAATTTTCTATTTCAGGACATTCAATGGGAGGCCATGGTGCATTGGTGCTTGGATTGAAAGAACCTCAAATATTTTCTTCGATTTCTGCCTTTTCTCCTATAGTAAATCCAACTCAGTGTCCGTGGGGACAAAAGGCTTTTCAGGGGTATTTGGGAGATGACAAGCAATTATGGAAACAATATGATGCCTGTGAATTATTAAAGACAGGAAAATCAAGTGAAGCCCCCTTACTTGTTGATCAGGGGTTGAATGATGAATTCTATCCACAACAGCTACTGACTGAAAACCTTGAAATTGTATGTAAAGAGAATGGACAGGCCATAGACCTTAGTTTTCATAAAGGATATGATCATAGCTATTATTTCATTAGTACTTTTATTGAAAAGCATATTCGATTCCATCTCAACTATTTGTCATAATTCATTAAATTACATAAAAACAAAAAGACCATTACTTAATAGTGAGTATGATTGTATATTTCACATCAACTTCAATTCATAATTCATATGGTATGAAATCACCTTGTGACCTTTAGCATATAGACTTCAATATTTCTCATTTGTATGATAAACGCTGTTATTAACCAAATTGAGAAAGCTCATGAAAAATACAATTAAAACTCTGATTCTTGCGACAATGACTTTTACTTCAGCTCAAGCGGTTGAGGTTGATGAAATTATTGACGGATATATTGAGAACACCGGCGGTTCTGAAGCATGGAATAATTTACAGGGAATGAAACTTTCCGGAGAATTCAACCAAGGTGGTATGAAATTTCCGTTTGAAATTCTTAGTCTAAAGGATGGACGCCAATATATGAAATTCACCTTTCAAGGTAAGGAATTGAAACAAGGTGTTTTCGATGGCGAAACCATGTGGAGCACTAACTTCATGACCATGAAAGCGGAAAAAGCTGACGCAGAATCGACTGAAAACCGTAAATTGGAGATAAATGACTTTCCAAGTCCTTTTTTAAATTGGAAAGAAAACGGTTACACCGTTGAATTAATCGGTACAGAGAGTAAGGAAGGATCAGATACCTACAAAGTAAAGTTGGTAAAAGAGCCTTTAACAGTTGATGGTGAATCTGTTGAGGATATTAGTTATTACTATTTTGATACTGAGGCTTTTGTTCCGGTAGCTGTTGAGACAGAAATTCGTCAAGGACCTATGAAAGGCAAGGTTGGAGAGAACAAAATGAGTGACTATCAGGAAGTGGAAGGCTTTTATGTGCCATTTGCAATGACTCAAGGATTAAAAGATGGTCCGGGCGTTACTATGACTGTTTCCAAAGTTGAATTAAACCCTCAGGTATCCTCATCTGATTTTGAAATGCCTGTTGAAACAGAAGTGACAACTGAAAAAAATGAATCCGCAGAAGCTTCAACTGAAAATAAATAAAGGTGAGTGATATGAAATCTTCATTTTATAAAAAAACGGCGATAATTTTGGCTCTGGGAATTTCATCATCATCTTTTGCTGACGAGGCTGTATTAAAAGGTGATGCGTTATTTGGCAATATGAATGCCAGACAAATTGGTCCTGCTGTCATGAGTGGGCGCATAAATGACATTGAGGTTCATCCACTAAATAGCAAAGTGATGTATATCGGATCAGCCGGTGGTGGTGTTTGGCGTTCACAAAATGGAGGAGCGTCATTCGACCCGATTTTTGATAATCATGTTCAATCCATTGGCGTCGTCAAAGTTGATCCGGTTCAACCGGACAAAACGATTTGGGTGGGAACCGGTGAAACCTGGACCAGAAACTCGGTTTCAACAGGTGATGGTTTGTTCCGTTCTGATGATGGCGGCACAAACTGGAAGCGAGTTGGATTTGAAAACTCGGAAAGAATTGCCGGAATTGAAATCAATCCTAAAAACCGAAATGAACTTTATGTTTGTGTCTTAGGTGCTCTTTGGAGCGATAGCGATGAGCGTGGTATCTATAAATCGACTGATGATGGCAATTCTTGGGAAAAGGTTCTATATATAGACAATAAGACTGGTTGCTCTGATGTCATAATGGATCCAAGTGATTCATCGGTGCTTTATGCTTCTATGTGGGAATTCAGAAGAACAGGGTGGTCCTTCAATTCTGGTGGCAACAATAGTGCGCTATACAAGTCCGTTGATTCCGGCAAAACCTGGTATAAAATCCACAACGGATTTCCTGAGGGAAAAATCGGTCGCATCGCAGTTGCTGTTGCTCCTTCTGACAGCAATATTGTTTATGCGGTATTAGAAACTGAAAAAGATAGCGAAAAAGGGTTATACCGTTCTAATGATGGCGGTCAATCATGGAATCATTTGAACAATGATTTTGGTTTAGTGGTGCGTCCGTTCTATTTCTCCAGAATTACTGTTGATCCGAGAAACCCGGATGTTGTTGTCAAAGCGGGCGTTTTTGGTTCAATCAGTCGCGATGGTGGAAAAACATTTAAAAACCTGGGGCAAATGCATCCGGATATTCACGATATTGTTTTTGATATCAATGACTCCAATCGCATGTATGTTGCGACTGATGGCGGACTATACAGAACATGGGATGGTACAAATACCATGGAAATTGTCGCCAATTTACCAATTTCACAATTCTATCATGTCAGTGTTGATAACCATAAACCTTATAATATTTATGGTGGTTTACAAGACAATGGTAGTTGGTACGGACCTTCATCCTCTCCGGGTGGAATAGAAGCCAGAGACTGGGAAAGTATTGGTTTTGGTGACGGATTCAGAGTGATTAAACATCCAACCAAAGATATTGTTTATTCTGAAATGCAAGGAGCTGAAAATGTTTGGCGTTTCAACAAAGCTTTGGATGAAGTTAAAACCATACAACCATTGGCTGAGAAGGGCGACCCGAAACTTCGATTTAACTGGAACGCACCATTGGTTCAAAGTCCCAATAAACCGGATCGTATTTATATGGGCAGCCAGTTTTTATACCGCTCCGATGATACCGGCGATACCTGGAAAAAGATTTCATCAGATTTAACTTACAATGATACTTCCAAACAGAACCAAGAAAATTCCGGTGGTTTGTCTAAAGATAACTCAGGAGCTGAAAACTACGGAACCATTTTTACTATTGCAGAATCTCCTTTGGATGAAAAAATCGTATGGGTTGGAACCGATGATGGTAGAGTTCAGGTAACAAAAAATGCAGGTAAGAAATGGCAAAGTGTGGAGTCGAATATTTCAGGTTTGCCGAAAGGCACCTGGGTTTATCACATTGAGGCAAGTGCTCATGATAAAGGAACAGCCTATGCGGTATTTGACGGTCATACTGCCGGTGATTCAGCACCGTATGTCTTTAAAACAACCGACTTTGGCAAGAGCTGGACATCATTAGTTACAGACGACATTCAAGGATTTGCTCGTAGTTTTCAGGAAGATTATAAGAACCCGGATTTGTTGTTTCTGGGAACTGAAAGAGGGCTTTTCATTACAATAGACGGGGGAAAAAACTGGAGTCACTTTACCAATAACATGCCTTTGGTTGCCGTTCATTATTTGGAATTACAACCACAAACTAACGACTTGGTTATGGCAACACATGGCAGAGGTATTATCATCATTGATGATATCAGCCCATTGCGTGAAATCAATGCCGATGTTTTAAGTAAACCGGTTCATTTCTTTACTTCAAAAGCAAAAACGATAAACGAAGCCAGTGGTTTTGGTGGTTACAGTACCGAAATGGAGTTTGTTGGTCCTAATCCCAATGACAATGCCCGAATTGCATACTACTTACAGAAACGACATATTTTTGGAAAAACAAAGATGGAAGTTTTTGATAAAGATGGCAATATGGTTGCTGAACTCCCTGCCGGAAAAGCAAAAGGCATCAATATTGTTAACTGGAATGGAATGCTGAAAAGACCAAAATTGGCTAAGGCTAAAACCTTTGCATTTGGTGGATTAACAACTCCTCGAGCTCCTGCGGGAACCTACAAAGTTTTATTCACAAAAGGTAAAGAAAGCTATGAAACCGAAGTTGTTCTGAAGAACGACCCTGATTCTCCATATACAGATAAGCAAAGAACTGAACTTTATAAAACCACTATGTCTTTATATGAAATGAATCAGGAACTCGCCTATCTTGTTTATAAAATTGATGCTTATCTGGCAGCTGCAGAGTCAGACGCTGAAGATAATAAAGATTTAATTGCTCAGTTGCAAAGCCTCAAAGAAACTTTAGTTATCACTTCTGGTGACAACTATGTGGGCAGTGCGGAAAAGCAGTTGCGTGAGAAATTAGCAGATCTGTATTCAAAAGTTGCCAGTGGTTTTGCACCTCCTTCTTCTCCTGAGAAAGCAAACATGAAGCTACTGAGTGAGAATCTTGAAGAAGCTGAAAAGACTTTTGAGAAAATTTATAAAAACACAATCAGCGAGTTCTTAAAAACAGGAAAATCAATCGAGATTCAATCTTATGAGGATTTTCTAAAAGAAGCGTAATAATAATTTCAAGCTAACCTTTTAAAGCCTGTATTTTTTTACAGGCTTTTTTTATTTCAACTCAATTTCCACGCCGGAAACCGAATCCTCGCTTGCCAGTAAAAGATAGTAACCATTACCGATAGCTAACAAACTCACTTGCGCCGTTACACTTTTGGAACTATCAATTGTCTTTTCAACAAATCCTTTGAGTTGCCACTTGGAAACATCATCGGACTTTCTATCCGGATGACTAACAAATAATTTCGCCATATTCCAAAAATTGATATCCACAGGGTTATATATCTTCAAAACACCTTCATGTACTTTGATTGTTGCATTAACTTTAATTTGTTTATGTTGATAACTGATATTATCGGTTTTTGCCAAGGGTAAACGAAATCTTCCGGATATTTTCTTGATTTGAATGTTTCCCTTGATAGAAGATTGTCCATTAATTGAAAAGTGAGTTGACATGGATTTATGTACACCCATCGCTTTACCGTCAGAATAGTCCGGCAATTTCTCAACAAAGTTGTTGTTTTTCAAATAGGACTGCATCAGGTAATCAGCTTCATCAGTGTGTTCGCTGGCAAATGCTGATACAGATAAAACGCTAAGGAGTAAAGTTTTATAAAACATTTTTATTCAGTTAATTTGATTCATATAATTATAAACAAACTTAATGTCCTTTAACTGACACACAGATCTATTTTTATCATTTAAGATAAGAATTGTCCGAAGTTTTAAGTTCTTTAATTCAAATTTATATGATAAAAAAACAAAACATGTCATGAATTCTTAACCAAACCGCCATATTTTTGAAACATTATCACTCTAAAATCCTCATCAGTAGAAAAAGAGGTATAAAAGATGAGAACCTTAAATTGGCTGCATAAATGGGACGTGATTTGTATTCATAAATTATTAGACGCATCAATACATTCAAAATTACTTCCTGTAAGCCGATGGATATCAAAATCCGGTGATGGTTGGCTGTACGCTTTGTTTGGACTATCGTCGTTAATTTTCACAAAAGGCGAATCTAGTTATTTTTGGGCTTTAGCTTTGGGGTTTGCGATTGAACGACCTCTTTACTATATTTTAAAAAATACTCTCAAAAGGAATCGACCATATAGAGTAGCAAATGTACCTCATTATATTGAACCAAGCGATGCTTTCAGCTTTCCTTCCGGTCATACATCTTCCGCTTTTCTTTTCTCAATGATTTCATCCTTATTTATCCCAGTGTTAACCATACCTTTACTCCTTTGGTCAGCATTAATTGGGTTATCAAGAATTGTGCTTGGAGTGCATTTTCCCACAGATATTCTTGTCGGCGTTTTAATGGGATACAGCATTTCAAAATTCACAATAATTTGGATGGGATTAATATGAAAATCTTATATGGTGTTCAAGGAACAGGGAATGGTCATATCAGCCGCGCTCGAGCAATGCAAAAAGAGTTTGCAAAAACAGATATTGAAGTCGATTGGCTTTTTTCGGGTCGTGATAAAGACAAGTATTTTTGTATGAAAGATTTTAAAAACTCCGACTATAGAAAAGGCCTGACTTTTCATGTTGAGAATGGAAAAGTGAACTATTTTAAGACTGCACTTGAACTTGATTTAAAGCAATTCAAAAAAGATATTAAAAGCATTAATATCAACAATTATGATTTGATAATTACCGATTTTGAACCAATTACTGCCTGGGTCGGAAAAAAAACAGATATTCCTGTCATTGGTCTGGGACACCAATATGTTTTCAATTTCTCAATTCCGCAGAAAAAAGGAGATATCTTTTCACGATTTGTACTCAATAAGTTTGCACCTGTGAAAAGCTCTTTGGCATTACATTGGCATCATTTTAATCAAAATATTTTGCCTCCGATTATTGAAACACATACACACAAATCAAACATTGTTATTGAAAATAAAGTGTTGGTTTATTTACCTTTTGAAAACCAACACCAAGTACTTAGAAGCTTAGCACCGCTCAAGAGTTTTAATTTCACTGTTTATGCTCCGAAACCAATTAATTCCTTTGCAAAGAATGTTAATTTCAAACCACTATCAAGAGATGGCTTTCTTTGTGATTTATACAATTGTGACGCAGTTCTTGCAAATGCTGGCTTTGAGTTGAGTTCAGAAGTGATTAGTTTAGGAAAACGATTACTGGTTCGACCATTAGATGGACAGGTTGAACAACACTCCAATGCTATCGCTTTGGAAGCATTGAAATATGGAAAAACTATCAAAGCGTTGAATTCTCGATATATCAATAACGAATTGGATTTAGCGGAACGAGTTCAGGTCAATTATCCCAATGTTGCTGAGTACATTGTGAAATGGATAAAAAATGGTATGCTTCAAAGAGATGAAAATTGGTATTCAAACATTTGGCAAGGAGTCGAAGTCAAACGAGAGTTCAGCAATAATCAATTCGGAAGTTTAGTGTATAACTGAATCACTCACTACAAACAAACCAAAACTCTGACTGCATTCATCTGAATCTGTAATTGTTCCAGAGTTTTGAGTGTTTTTTGTTTTTGTTGCTGTAAATACTCAATTTCGCTTTCTCTGACATTCGGATTTCGTTTCGCAAGTGTTTGCAACCTTTCGATTTCTTTATTGAGAACAGATTCTGCTTTTTCCTGAGCTTGTTTAATGTATTCCGGTTGAAGTTTCTCAATCTTAGTTTCGATTGCAGAGATGACTTTTTTAATCTCTGTTTGCTTCATTTTCACAACTTGTAAAGCGATATTCAGAGGAACTGAAGAGTGATTGTTTTGAATTGCCGGAATTGTTAGAG
>JAGRJP010000083.1 GCA_020442665.1 Lysobacterales bacterium | reverse complement strand
TCATCTTTCAAATAAAGCGACAATTTTACATCTGCCATAAATTCTCTTTGAATGATATTTGATTTAGCGTTGTTGGAAGGTCTGCCCTTTGAATCGGTTTGGATCATATAAATGGTTTCCAAGTCAAAGGTTTTTCCTGCAAACTCGAAATAGAACCCTATTTCTAATTGGTGGTAGTGCAAATATTGACCGGATGCGGCATTCAGAATACCTAATACAGTGCTCAAAGGTGGAACTTCAAGTGTGGGCTGTACGCCGCTTATCAAATTCGGGTATCGAAAGCTGGCAGTCCAGGCAGTTATATCTACTCGGAATACCTTCATTATTCAATAAGCTTTTTGATGTCACTACAATAGGAATCAATAGCTTCGTTAACTGTTTTCAGATGAACATAGTCAAACGTACTGACTACCGCTTCCAGCGCATTCACATCTTCTCTATCCAGAAAACCATTTCGCACACCTATGTAAATATCACCTTTAAATTGGTCTTTGTAATCGCTCAGAACCTCCGCCAGTCCATCAGCGTTAAACTTCACAGTTTGCTTGTTTATACCACTATTGAAAATATGAGTAAATGGATGATTACCAACATTCATAGTGGAAAGGATGATGAACTTAGGGGTTACATCTGCCATATTGCTGGTTTGCATAGCTCCACCAGAAATGAATTTCAGCGCTTCAATTGCTTCCGTAACGCGCTTGGTGCGAATTTCTTTCGGTAGGCGAATCAACTGCATGGCTTCTCCATTACTATTTTTGACAAAAGGGTCAGCTATTTCAGTCGCTCCGTTTTCCAGCGCTTCCAGCCTAAGCACATCTGTTAGATTTTTGAATCCAGTTTTATTATAGTTGGAAAAAGTTCCTGCATGTGTCAGGTCAAGTGCAAACATTCCTTTCATAATAGCGCTATATTCTTCTTTACTATATGGAACAGAATCACCTTCCTGCCGTGCCATGCTGGACCAATTTTCTTCAGTTGAAACAGAAGCTACAGAAACAATCGCAGAATTTTTCAAAGGAGAAACTCTTGTAACGGTCACATTCTCCATTTTCGGTTTTCCTTTACTGTCTTTAACTACTTTACCCTCCTTATCTAAAATTTCAGCTTTAGCTGCCCGCATGTAACCAAAAATATCATCATCTGCATATTTAATTGGATTCGCTTCTGTAAAAGCAATTTTACTTTCACGGGTAATAGGTGATAGTTCCCATTTAAAGTGCTTCTGTAGGGTGTCACGCCACCAATGGCGCCAAGCCTGTCCTGAAACGTAGGTATATTTTATGCCGTTTTTCCGAATTGTTTTGGTAGCTACGGCATTATCAAAACTGCTGGTAGTGCTTTTTCCTGCATTGTTTAAAGCTGCAACATCAACATCAATCAAAATAAGTCCTTGCGTTTTCAAATTTTTCATCAATTAATATGATTTTGAAGGTTAACTAATAGTTTCTTCTCCGGTTTCTTCAATTGGTAGGTCCTCGTTGTCTAGCCAAATTTTTTGCTCATGCATTTTT
>JAGRJP010000082.1:6500-18907 GCA_020442665.1 Lysobacterales bacterium | reverse complement strand
CCAGCTCGGCTTCTTGCTTGGCAAGATCAGCTTCTTCAGCTTGAGCTTCTGCATATCTTTTTGCCGCTTCAGTTTGTTGTTTGGCAAGGTCAGCTTCTTTTTGGCTTTGTTCAGCCAGTTTCTCTGCTTCATTGGCTCGATCGTAAGCCCGTTTAGCCTCTTCTTGCTGGGCTATTAACATTAAGCGAGCGAGTTCAGCATCATGGCGAGAAATTTCTGCTTCTGTTTTAGAAATATCCACCTCAAGATTATGTGCAGTTTCTTCTTCTTGTTCAATTTGGCTTTGTAACCATTGCTCTTCGGCGATCAGTCGGGCATAAGCGATATTGTGTTTTGCCATGTACAAAGCCATTTCTCTTTCTTTGCGTTTGACCTTATTGTTGATGAGGTCTTCAACACTGCTCTTAGCAATTTGTTTTTCTTTTTTGGCAAAAGGCTTATAAGTTTGATTATCAACAAGGTTGTAATAGTCTTTTTCAAGGCTGGCATAATCCAACTCAGAAGACTTTTTCCCAGCTTGTAAATTTGATGAAAAGAAGAAAGCGGCTACTAATAAAATCAAGTTACTGTTAAATTTCATTGTAATTGTCCTTGTAAGTCATCCAGAACTCTTTGAGATTCAATATTACTTTGTTTTAATTGAGAAAGTTTCTTCTGTAATTGATTGATTTCATAGCGTTTTTTAACAATTTTCAAATCGGCTTTAATTTCAGTTATGAGTTGTTTAAAGTCTCTTTTTTTACGTTTTTCTTTAAATTCTTTTGCCTGAATAATCTTTTTCTCGATGAAGCTGATTTCGACCGGAGCTGCATCAACATAGTTGAGCTCGTAGGCCTTACCTAATAATTTTTGCACTTCTTGAACTTCGTCGACTTCTTCTTTTTTGGCGTATGAATGAGTTGCAACTATTATGATGATGCAAGCCGGAAGTATGTGTCTAAAGATGTTCATAGATTGATTTTTGATTCCAAAAACGGTTTATTTTCTTGTTTATTTAGATATATTTCAAGCATAAAAATTCAATTCGCGGAAATATCTATTAAAATGAATCGCCATGAAAGTCATGTTTTTAACAATTTTATTAATATCTGTTGCCGGTTCTGTCAGTGCCAAATCAATGAAAGTTTATAAACACATTGATAGCAAAGGCGTGATTCATTACTCATCCAGAAAACCGGATGTGAAAAACTACAAGATACTTAATATTCGTTGCCCGGAATGCAGTTGGAAAAATAGTGTTAATTGGAAAACAACTCCTCTTATTATCGGTAAATATGAAAAAGAGATTCTTGAAGCAGCCAAAAAATGGTCCATTGACGCAGCATTGATTAAAGCGGTGATTCATGCGGAGTCTAGTTTTAAAGCGGATGCGCAATCCAGTGCGGGGGCTCAGGGGCTCATGCAATTAATGCCCTCAACACAGAAAATATATTCTGTTAATGATCCTTTTAATGCCCAACAAAACATTAATGCCGGAGTGGCGTATCTGAAACATTTGCTAAATACTTACAACAATAATTTAAAGTTGTCTTTAGCGGCATACAACGCAGGTGAGGGAGCTGTTAAGAAGTTTGGAAATACAGTTCCACCATATAAAGAGACTGAGAACTATATCAATCGAGTTCAAACTTTACACAAAAGATATCAATAAAAAAGCCAGTGTAAAATTAACACCGGCTTTTTGTTCAATTATTAATGGTTTAGCCAATTAAGCAACGTGATTTTTAACGACTTTTACCTTTGTCTCTGAACTGTCAGTTTGTTTGCTTGATTCCAATGCTTTATTGTTGCCATTGATTTCAATGGTTCTGGGTTTCATGGCTTCGGGGATTTCCTTCACCAACTGAACATGCAACAATCCATTTTCCATCGTTGCTGTTGTCACTCTGACATGATCAGCTAACTGGAATTTTCTTTCAAATGAACGAGTTGCGATTCCTCTGTGCAGGAATTTACGTTCAACATCATTTTGAACTTTTCCACGAATGACAAGGGTGTTTTGTTCACTGGTGATTTCGATATCATTCTCTGTGAATCCCGCCAGTGCCAAAGTGATTTGATATTGATTTTCATCCAGACTCTCTATATTGTAAGGTGGATAAGAGGCATTTGCCTGATCCATGCGGTGAGCCTGATTCATAAGTTGAGCCATGCGGTCAAAACCTACAGACGTGCGAAATAATGGTGTTAAATCTAAATTCATAATATTCTCCTGTGAAGCAATATTTAATAATATACCTAACTAAATTTAGTTCAGGTTTCTAATTGTCAGTCCCAATCGGCAACCGACAACATTAATATAGTATCTTTAGATTATTTTTCAAGAGTAGGGTCAGTTTCTTCGGATGAATCAAATACCTTTCTTCCTCCAACCCATGTTTCTAAGACATTGATGTTCTTGATTTCGGACGATTTGACTTCAAAGTAATCATTATCTATGAGGATAAAGTCAGCTAATTTGTCAGCTTCAAGGCTGCCCAAATAATTTTCCTGTCGGTTTGCATAAGCTGAATTCAACGTATAAAGCGAAAGAGCTTGGACTCTTGATAACTTTTCTGATGATTGAGTAGGATTGACCAATTTGTGTAATCCTGCAAACGGATTGATGGAGTCTGAATAGGGATAGTTTGACCCGACAACCAGTTTGATATTTTTGTTTTGTAAATTTTGCCATCCTGAAAGTTTTCCTGACTGATTTGTCTTGAGTGTTTTTAAAATCATTTCCGGTTGCATAGCTAGAACCAAAGGGTTCTTTTGTTTGGGAAATTGTTTTGTGGTGAATGTTTTTGAGAATTCCAGTTTGTTGCGAATATTTCTGTCACCAATTTCAACATTATTTAAAATATTTAATGCATCAGCTAATTCTTTATCATTGCTAATTTGAAATGATGCTTGCCAACTATTTTCCAAATTGTCTTCAATCATTTTAACAATGATATTGTGATTATTATCTGGACGAGGTGGTAGGTTGTAACCTTTTGCTTGAAAACGATCTTTTAGAATGTATTTGATATCATGAGCATGAAAATGCATTTGCTCATCATGGTAGGGAGTGTATTTCATTGACCATTTGAACTTATGGTCTGAATACAGGATGCTTGAATTGACTCTAACTGGTAGCTTATTTTGTCGTAAAAAGGATTTGATAATATTCAGAGGTTTAAATTCAATTTCTGACTCTACAATTGTTCCAAGACCATTCGATGATAGTTTATCCAGTGAAGCAAGTAACGACACATAGAAATCTTCATGTCGATAATGTTGTAAATTATCTTCAATATAGTTGATTGCTGAGTCCACATAGATACCGGTGTGTTTCTTTTGTTCATCCACAAGTACTAAACCATCAAACGGGCTGTCTCTAAGAGACATGATGCGCGTTTTGTTTATTGCGAATTTGTTCAACCAAACAACCCGATAATCTTTACTCAACAAATAAATATTTTTTTTAATTTCCAAATCATCCAAATCCTTAGATGTGGGTAGGGATTTATTCTTCCATTGTGTGTAATCCCAGCCGAATCCTTTTATCCACTTGTCATCCGGATATTCTTTAGCGTGTTTTTTTATAGTATTCAAAACTTCTTGTTTGGATTTTGTATGGCTTAAATCCAACATTAACTTATCTTGAATCGGTCTTTGTAAATGCACCATCGAGTCTTGTAAAGCAGGTAGCATTGTCTTGCCTTGTCCATCTATGATTTCGCTGTCTGGAAATAATTCAGTCAGTAGTTCATAATTTCCGGTTTTCAAAATCATATCATTTTCAAAAGCGATGGCTTGAAATTGAACCTTGGAATCTTGAGTGAGGCTATACCCCTTTATATTATGAATAATTGTCGGCTTAGCAAGTGTGATGCTACTGAGAGTCAGAAATAGAATCAGGCAAATATTGTATTGTGCTTTTCTAATCATAGATTTATTCTACAGTTCCATTGTCATAGACTTTTTTTCCACCAACCCAAGTCTGCAAAACATTTGTTTTCCAGATTTCTTGTTTGGGAATTTCGAAAATATTTTGGTCCACAAGAATAAAATCAGCGTATTTCCCGGATTCAAGACTTCCTTGAACCTGATCTCTGCGGTTGGCGTAAGCGGCATTGATTGTGAATGACGCCAAAGCTTGAGCAACTGATAGATTTTCAATTGGTATCCAACCATCTTTCGGTTGATTGTTTCGGTCTTGACGAGTGACTGCTGCATGAAGACCATAAAAAGGATTGGCAAGTTCTACAGGGAAGTCAGAACCGGATGCGATAATCACTCCTTTTTTCCAAAGGGTTTGCCACGCATAAGCTCCTCTGAGTCTCTCGCGACCAACTCGATCTTCTGCCATGTTCATATCAGATGTCGCATGAGTGGGTTGCATGGAGGCAATAATGTCGAACTCTTTCAGTTTCTTTAAGTCTTTAAATGCGATAATTTGTGCGTGTTCGATACGGTTTCTGTTTTGTTTGGTATTGGCTTTTTCATTGGATAAAACTTCAATGGCAACACGGTTTGCTCGATCGCCGATGGCATGGATATTGGCTTGCCAACCTTTATCTGAATACTTGTAAATTAAACTTTCTAAGAAGTCTTTTGATTGCACTAACTTACCCGAAGTATCATGTCTGTCGCTGTAAGGTTCGAGCATAGCGGCACCTCTGGAACCCAATGCGCCATCTCCCATAAACTTAATAGCATGGACTTGTAAATAATCATCTTTGCTGTGAACCGGACCATTATCAATCATTTTATCCAGCACGGACGAGCCGGATGCGAGCATGACATTAACACGAATTGGTAGTTTGTGTTGTTCTGAAAGAGTGATATAGGAATCATATTCTGTCCAGTCAACTCCGGCATCATCAACTGAAGTCAATCCAAGTGAGGCAAGATAGTTGAGAGCTTCGTGAATAATGGTTGTTACTTGTTCCTGACTTTCATTTTCAAGATGCTTTCCAATAATACCCATTGCAGTATCTACAAATATTCCTGTTTGGATTCCATTGGCATCAACGATGATTTCGCCACCCGGCATATCTTTTAAGTGATTCCCGCTTTGCGCAATTTCCATTGCTTTAGAGTTTGCCCAGCCGGCATGACCGTCAACTCGTCTCAGCCAGATTGGCTTGTCAGTTTTGAGTTTGTCTAAATCTTTGAATGTTGGAAATTTGTTTTCCTCCCAAAGAGCTTGATTCCAGCCACGTCCAAGAATCCATGAATTATTAGGATGCTCATCAATAAATTTTTGAATGATTTCTAACGATTCTTCAAGAGAGGTTACACCCATTAAATCAACTTCATTCTTAAGGTTTCCTAGTGCGAGAACATGCCCGTGCGCATCGTGAAGTCCGGGAAGAATAGAGTTATTGTTTCCATCAATCAATTCAGCTTCTTGGTATTTTTCCAATAAGTTTTTACTGGCTCCCACTTCCAAAATTTTGTCATTCTCAAATGCAATTGCCTGAAAACTGACATGTTTACCATTATTAATTGTATTACCTTGGATATTATGAATAATTGTCACCCTGGCAAAAGTCGGGTTACATGTTACAATCAGGATAATTAGTATTAATGTTTTTTTAATCATGTTAGAAACTGGTTGGTTGAATAGAATAATTCTCATTGTAACTCTTTTTCACGGTAAAAAACAGGCAGTATTTATTCAAGCCAAATTAAAATTTGGGCGTTCTCCTTTATTATGAAAAAAGTCTATTTTCTAATTTTTATTGTTTTTCAAAATCACTCAGTTGCAGTTATGAATCTATCTGAACCTAACAATAGTATCGTTCCACAAGCAGAGAAAGTGGAACATAGTCATCAATACCATAATGAGTCCAGAGTGGATAATTACCAGTGGTTAAGAGACGATGACCGTGCTGATAAAAAAGTGCTGGATTACTTGAGCGCTGAGAACAAATACACCGATGCTCAATTATCATCACATAAAACAGAGATTGAAAATATATATCACGAAATTATTGCTCGCTTGCCTCATAAAGAAAGTACGGTTCCTTCAAAGATTGATGATTATTGGTATTATTCTAGATACGATACCGGCAACGAATACGAAATTTTAGCCAGAAAAAAACATGAAATGACAGCCGAAGAAGAAATCATACTGGATATGAATCTTCGAGCAGAAAACCAAGCCTATTACTATTCCAACTATCAGGAAATTTCACCGAATCATCAAATTTTGGCATTTTCCGAAGATACATCAGGAGACCTGCAATACACTTTGTACTTCAAGGACTTAAATACCGGAACGCTTTATAAAGATAAGATTGAGAACACCAGTGGCGAGGTGGTTTGGGCTCTGGATAATAAAACCATCTTTTATATAAAAAAACATCCGGTAACTTTGCTAGGGTATCAAGTATATCGTCATAAATTAGCTAGTAATGAAGAGGATGTTCTTGTTTATGAAGAAAAGGACAATAGTTTTTATTTGGGAATAGGAAACAGCACTTCGAGAAATTATTTGTATATTATGGCAGGAAGCACGACTTCGTCAGAAGTATTGTATCTGCATGCCAATAAACCGAATGGAGAATTCATGTCATTTCTCCCTCGTGAAAGCAATCATGAATATTCAGTTGAAGAATTTAACAATGAGTTTTATATTTTGACAAACTGGCAAGCACATAATTTTCGAGTGATGAAAACATCACTGGAACATTCAAACAACAGACAAAAGTGGCAGGAAGTCATAGCACATGATAAAGAAACTTTAATTTATGATTTGAATGTTTTTAGCAATTACATTGTTCTTGAGCAACGCAATGACGGGATTCTTCATCTAAAAGTTATTAATAGAAGCGATGGAAGTTCAAAGCTGATTCAATCCAAAGAGCAAACCTACACTATGTGGCTGGATTATAATCCACAACAAAACACCGATGTGCTTCGTTACAGCTATGCATCAATGACGATTCCATTTACGGTTTATGAATATGATATGCAAACCGAGAAGCAAAAAATTTTGAAGCGCGATGAGATTGCAACAGAATATAATCCGGATGATTTTCATAGTGAAAAACTATTAGTCAAAGCCAGAGATGGAGAAATGGTTCCTGTTTCTTTGGTTTATAAAAAGTCTGCCATTCCATTAGGTTTACGTCCGTTATTGGTTTATGGTTATGGTTCGTATGGAAGCTCTGTCGATCCAACTTTTTCTTATTCACGAATTTCATTGCTCAATCGTGGTTTTATTTATGCCATTGCCCATGTTCGGGGATCACAAGCCAAGGGCAGACAATGGTACGAAGATGGTAAGCTATTGAAAAAGAAAAATACTTTTACCGATTTCGTTGACGTTACCAAAGGCTTATTAGAAAAAGATTACGGCGATAAAAATAATGTCTTTGCAGTCGGTGGTTCAGCAGGTGGTTTGCTTATGGGCGTGATTGCAAATACCGATGGTATGCTTTATAAGGGAATTATTGCTCAAGTGCCGTTTGTTGACGTGATTACTACAATGCTGGATGAAGATATTCCGCTGACAACCGGTGAATTTGACGAGTGGGGGAACCCTAAAATCAAAGAATTTTACGATTATATGATGTCTTATTCTCCTTATGATAATGTCAAAAAACAGAACTATCCGAATATGTTGGTAACAACTGGTTTGAATGATACACAAGTGCAATACTGGGAACCGGCAAAGTGGGTTGCTAAGTTAAGAGATATGAAAACCAACAATAATCTCTTGTTGCTAAGGACTAATATGGATGCCGGTCACGGAGGCACTTCAGGTCGTTATCAACAATATAAAGAAGTTGCCGAAGAGTATGGCTTCTTGATAAAACTAATTAGCGATTAACAGGCATTTTTAAATTCTTAAAATTTATTAAAAGCTAAAATTGTTTGTGGTATGATGTCAGTCAAAAAATCAGGATATAGGATATGAAACACATCATAAAAATTTCAGTTTTGTTTTTTACCTTAAACGTAACAAGTTATAGTTATTCAGCACAGCCTGAAACTGACGCTTTGGCAGGTTGTTTGGTTGATTCCTTAAATGGAAAAGAGCGAAAGATGCTGGCGAAATGGATTTTTTTATCCATGTCCAGTCATCCGGACATAAAACCTTATGCGAATGCCACTGAAGAAGACATTGACGGCAGTGATCGATTTGTTGGAGAATTGATAACACGATTGTTAACAGAAAATTGTCCTGAACAATTGAAAGCAGCTATAAAAGTCAACCCTCAGGCAATTGAAAAATCATTTGAACTCGTTGGTCAAGTTGCTATGCAAGAGCTGATGAATAATCAGGAAACTGTTCAGGCTCTGACAAAATATGTGCAATATACAGATCAGCAAAAATTGCAAAAACTTCTAAGCGAATAAACTTCTTATGAGCTATCAGGTATTAGCAAGACAATTCAGACCCAAAGACTTTAGCGAACTGGTCGGACAAGAGCATGTGGCTCAAGCGTTGATTAATGGTTTAGAGCATAATCGTCTGCATCATGCTTTTTTATTCACAGGAACCCGAGGAGTTGGAAAAACCACAATTGCCCGAATTCTTGCAAAAGCCCTCAATTGTGAAAAAGGTGTGACGGGTTCACCTTGTGGAGTTTGTACTGCCTGCCGTGAAATCAACGAGGGCAAATTTGTAGATTTGATTGAAGTCGATGCTGCTTCGAGAACCGGTGTTGATGACACTCGGGAACTTCTGGAGAATGTTCAGTATGCGCCAACTTACGGACGTTACAAAATCTATCTGATTGATGAGGTTCACATGTTTTCACGAAGCAGTTTTAATGCTTTGCTGAAAACGCTCGAAGAGCCGCCTGAACATGTCAAATTTTTATTGGCAACAACCGAACCTGAAAAACTTCCGGTGACGGTTTTATCAAGATGTTTACAATTTAATTTAAAGCGTCTGAATTTGTCTCAAATCAGCAATCACTTAGCCAAGCTATTGGATTTGCAAAATATCTCGTATGAAAAACCGGCTTTGGAACAGATTGCCAGAGCGGCTGACGGTTCTATGCGTGATGGTTTGAGCTTGCTGGATCAGGCTTTAGCATTTGGAGCCGGGCAGATAACCGACAAGGATGTGCAGCTGATGCTTGGTACAATCCACCAGAATAGTGTGGTTGAATTGCTTGAATGCGTAATTGATGACGATCAAAACATGGTGTCTGACAAACTCAAGCAATTGCATGAGTTTTCGCCGGATTATTCACGCTTTTTGCACGACATGGCATCATTATTGCATGAATTGTCACTGGTACAAATTTTGAACTCGTATGTTGAAAACTCAAGATTCGATAAAAATATTCTGCAAACTTTGTTGTCAAAATCCAACCCGGAACAAATACAACTGTTTTATGAAATTGCCAGTAAAGGACAGGATCTAATCAGACTGGCGCCGGATAGTAAAACCGGGTTCGAGATGACGATTATCCGCATGTTTGCTTTTAAAATTGGTTCTCCGGATTCCGGCACAGCAAAAAAAAAACGAGCTATTGAGTCAAATTCAACCAATCCAACAAAAGTAGAGACTGGTTCTTCCACAATTCCATCAAATCAATCTGAAGTTCACTCAGAAGATAATCAAATATCTGAAAATCTTGGAAAATATACTTTGACAGATTTCAACAATGACAATTGGGCAGAAATACTCTCAAATTTACCAATTAAAGGAATGACCAGAGAACTGGCCAGAAATGCAAAAATTTCATCACATAACAACACATTGATATTGATGATTGAGGAAGTTGCCCATAATTTAATGAGCAATAAAGCCGTAAACGATTTAAAAGATGCAATTACGGCAATTTCAGTTGATGGCATCGGCGTTAAAATACAGCAAAGTACCGAATCATTTGATACCATTGCCAAGGTCGAAATCAAAAAAGAAGAAAAGAACGTACAAAATGTGATTAGCGAGGTTGAAAACAACCCTTTTGTTAAACACATGCAGGAAAATTTTGATGCGGAAGTGATTCAGATTAAACAAGGTAAAAACTTTTTAGAGGTGTAAAAAACAATGAAAGGACAACTCGGAAATCTCATGCAACAGGCTCAGAAAATGCAGGAGCAAATGCAAAAACAACAGGAAGAAATGGCAAACAAAACCGTTGTCGGACAAGCCGGAGCGGGAATTGTTAAAATTACCATGAATGGTAAAAGTCAGGTCAAGGGGATAGAAATTGACTATGACATGCTCGATGGCGATATGGAAATGATGGAAGATTTAATTGTTGCCGCATTTAATGATGCACAAAACAAAATTGTTCAAGAACAGCAAAACTCAATGGCAGACATGATGGGCGGAATGCAACTTCCTCCCGGCTTTAAAATGCCTTTTTAAAGTTAAATAGATGTCTTTGCTTTCTCAATTAATGAATGCTTTTCAGATTCTTCCCGGAGTTGGTCCCAAATCCGCTCAGAGAATCTGTTTTAATTTATTACAAAAAAATAAAGAAGGAGCATTAAAACTGGCAGAAATTCTCAAACAAGCTTGTGAGAATATCGGCGAATGTAAAAGATGCAGAACCTTAACCGAAAACGAGCTTTGTCGTATATGTTCCAGTGGTAAACGTAATGCTGAACAACTTTGTGTTGTGGAAACTCCGGCAGATTTAATGCAGATTGAGCAATCGACTGATTATTCCGGAACATACTTCGTGTTGCACGGAAAACTCAGCCCGCTGGATGGCTTGGGACCGAATGAATTGGGTTTCCCGAAATTGGTAGATATATTATCCAATGAACCGATAAAAGAAGTTATTTTGGCAACCAGTTCGACTTTAGAAGGA
This sequence comes from Lysobacterales bacterium, assembly GCA_020442665.1. Taxonomy (GTDB): domain Bacteria; phylum Pseudomonadota; class Gammaproteobacteria; order Xanthomonadales; family Marinicellaceae; genus NORP309. The sequence continues at coordinate 8,144 of JAGRJP010000082.1, read as the reverse complement.
CAAACGACATCTCAATACATTGCACAAATGTGTGCCAAAGCAGAAATCAAAGCCACCGGGTTAGCACATGGTGTGCCATTGGGTGGTGAGTTGGAATATGTGGACGCAAGTACCATTGCTCATGCATTCGGGAGTAGAGAAACCTTATGACAACAGAAACTATATTCGACAAAATCATCAATCGTGAAATTCCCACAGAAATTGTATTTGAAAATGATAGCGTGTTGGGTTTCAAAGATATCAATCCGCAAGCACCGATTCATGTGCTTTTTATACCCAAAACAAGAATACCAACCATTAACGATTTAACGGATGAACAAAAACATATTGTTGGCGATTTGTATCTGGCAGCTCGTGACTATGCCAAACAAATTGGTGAGGATGAAAATGGTTACAGAGTGATAATGAATTGTAACGAAAATGGCCAACAGACAGTTTTTCACATTCACTTACATTTTCTGGCCGGTCGTCAAATGACCTGGCCTCCAGGCTGAAAAAATGCACAAACGAGCGATTATTATCTGTATTTTGTGGTCACTGGTCGGGTTAGGTCTTTTTTATGCTACCATGATACTGATACTCTCGCAAAATTTGTTTTCATGGAGCCCGAATGTGAATATCGTTAGCATAAGTGCTTTATTATCCCTGCTATTGTTATTGATAACTACATTTTTACTGGCTCGTTTTACAAAGGGTAAAATAGAGAAATGGTTCGCTTTACTTGTATGCCTCTCGCTTATGGGGTTTGGAGCTGTTGTCCTTTATGATTTTTACACGGAACATCTTTCAGGAGATTTATTTGGTCGAAGTGTATTGAGTCCTCAGTGGTTTCGTTTGAGTGTGTTTTCGATATTTTCCTTGCCGCTGTTATTTTTGATGATATATCCGTTTAGAAAAGTAAGAATTTAATATTTAATGAAATATTTGGTGATTTATGAGTTTGGAAAAAGTAAAAGAACTGTTGCAACAATTGCAGGAAGAGTTAAAAAATACATCTGAGGTTGATGAGCAAACCCAACAGCAAATTGATGAAATTGATGCCAATATTCATCAAATGCTTAGTGCCGATGATGTTCATGAAAGAGATATTTACGATGCGATTGTTGAGAAAGAGTATGAGTTTGTCAACGAGCATCCAATGGCTTCGGGAATCATCAGACAAATCATTGATATCCTCAGTAAAGCCGGAATTTAGAAGGACATCACAGCCTTGAAATTTAACCAAAAAATCACCATTTATATCGAAGTTTAAATTTAAAAATATTCGATGGAATATAAAGATTATTACAAAATTTTAGGTGTTGACCGCAAAGCTGATAAAGCCGAAATCAAAAAGGCTTATAAGCGTTTGGCGAGAAAATATCACCCTGATGTCAGCAAAGAACCCAATGCTGAAGATAAGTTCAAAGAAGTCAATGAAGCCTATGAAGTGCTTAAAAGCGATGAAAATCGGGCTGCCTATGATCAATTAGGATCGAACTGGAAAGCCGGACAGCAAGGCTTTGGAGGACAAGGCGGTTTTGGTGGAGGTGCTGATTTTGCCGATTTCTTTGAATCGATTTTTGGAGGAAGAGCAGGGCGTTCCTCGCATTCCGGTTTCGAAGGTTTTGGCGGACAGCAACATTTTCAACGCAAAGGCCAAAA
>JAGRJP010000082.1:0-6437 GCA_020442665.1 Lysobacterales bacterium | reverse complement strand
CCGGAACAACACTCCTCCGGACAAACCTATATGGTTGAAAAACGCCTGAATGTCAAGATTCCCAAAGGAATTGAGCCGGGTAAAAGTATCAGGCTAAAAGATAAAGGTGAGCCGGGATTGAATGGTGGTCCGCCGGGTGATTTGTTGTTAAAAATTGAGCTGGATGCTCATTCCAAATACGAACTCAAAGGCAAAGATGTTTACATGGACTTGCCGGTGACGCCTTGGGAAGCTGCACTCGGAGCAAAAGTAAATGTCGAAACTCCTGCCGGTTCGGTTGGTTTAAATATTCCAAAAAATATGCAAAACGGTAAAAAAATGCGTCTGACTGGAAAAGGTCTGCCGGCTGCTGATGGAGCTGGTGATCTTTATACAGTTATTAAAATTGTCAATCCACCGGATAATTCCAAAGCGGAAAAACAATGGCAGGAACTGGCAAAACAGTTTGATTTTAATCCAAGAGTATAGACTTTATACACAGAATTAAAAGAGGTGGATTTTTCCACCTCTTTTCTATTTAGAAACTTGGACACAAACCCGATAAATGACGATTAAACTCACCCCCGAGAACCATATTGCGTAAGCAATGCAAATCATCGGTCATCAAACGATCTTTATCCAGAAACGCTACTTTTTCACGAACTTGTTGATAAACCGAATAAAGTTGAGGTGAGGTTTTCAGATTCTCATGAAAATCAATACTCTGACAAGCTGCCATGATTTCAATAGCAACAATGGTGGCGGTATTTTCTGACATATCCGTGAGTCTGCGAGCCGCAAAAGTTGCCATGGAAACATGGTCTTCCTGATTGGCTGAAGTTGGAATGGTATCAGAACTAGACGGATGAACTAAAGTTTTATTCTCTGATGCCAAAGCAGCTGCAGTCACATGCGCAATCATAAATCCGGAATTCACTCCCGAATCAGGGACCAGAAAGGCTGGCAATCGGGACATATTTGGATCAATCAACATAGCGATTCGACGTTCGGACATATTACCCATATCAGCAAGACCAATGGCAATAAAATCAGCAACCAACCCAACTGGCTCAGCATGAAAATTTCCACCGGAAAGCACATCGCCCTCTTTTGAAAAAATCAAAGGATTATCGGTTGCCGCATTGGCTTCAATCAATAATCGGCTGGCTGCATATTGAATCGAATCCCAAATTGCTCCCATCACCTGCGGCTGGCAGCGTAAGCAATAAGGGTCCTGAACGCGTCCGCAATCTTCATGTGATTTCAGAATTTCACTGTCTCGTAACAAACCACAATAGGCTTTTGCCAACTTCATTTGCCCGATTTGTCCACGTGCCTGATGAATTCTCTGATCAAACGGGCTGAGAGAGCCTTTGGCAGCATCCACCGACAAAGCACCAGCTAACACGGCGGCATTAAAACTGTTTTCAGTTAAAAACAAACCTTTCAATGCCAATCCGGTGGAAACCTGTGTACCGTTTAAAAGAGCTAACCCTTCTTTCGGTCCCAGTTTGATGGGATTCAGACCCGCTTTTTGTAAAGCCAGTGAAGAATCAATCACTTCTCCCTGATACCATGCTTTACCCAATCCTATCATGGTTAAACTCATGTGAGCCAATGGAGCTAAATCACCAGATGCTCCCACCGAACCTTTTTCTGGAATGACTGGATAAATTTCATGATTAATCATATCCATCAGCAAATTGATGGTATTGGGATGAATTCCGGAAAATCCTTGTGCCAAACTGACAGATTTTAAAGTCATAATCAAACGGGTTGTATCCTTGTCAATGGCATTACCGACACCTGTAGCATGAGAAATCACCAGATTTCTTTGCAAAGTATCCAAATCATGTCTGGCTATTTTTTTACTTGCCAGTAAGCCAAATCCGGTATTCACACCATAAACAGTCTGATCCGAATCAGCAATATCAGTCACCGTTTTCCGAGAAGCCATAATTCCTTCCATCAACTCATCGTCAATAGAAAACTGAATCGGGTTCTCCCAGATATGGCGTAAATCCGCAAGAGTTAAGCCTTGTTTTGTAAGTTTTATTTTTTTCATATCAATAACTTCTGTTATTTTTGTTAAATATTCATCATTCCTGCGTATGCAGGAATCTATTAATTTATTCCGTCATTCCCGCGCAGGCGGGAATCTAGTATATCAAGTAACACAGAGATTCACGGAGAATCACAGAGTTACATAGAGTTCATAATTTTTTATGGTATCCAAAAAAATGATTTGATATTTGGAGCAGAATTTATTTGCTTCTCGGTTACACTATGTGGGTTAGATAATAACATTTTTTTTAAATAATTTAATCTGATTATCGCTCTGATTGATTGGACAAAAATTAGTCCTGTAAAAAATGTAATGATTCCACTTATAAATGTGAATCCTGATTTGATTCCAAAAAACATATGTGGAATAAAAACCAATCCGGATAAAATACAAGCAATCCAGTTTTGGTTCAGATTTTTCTCAAGCAAATAGTAAACATCTGTGACTCTACTCCTTTTATTTAATCTTCTGTTCTTTCTCATTTAATAAATCCTTTGCGTAGCTCTGTGTCTAATTCGCGTTCTTTGCTTTTTATCTTCAATCAACCATCGGCAAATTCAAGCCGTTTTCTTTAGCACATTCCTTGGCGATCTGATATCCGGCATCGGCATGACGCATGACGCCGGTGGCGGGGTCGTTCCAAAGGACTCTTGCAATTCTTTCATCAGCCTCGAGTGTGCCATCACAACAGATGACCACACCGGAATGCTGAGAGTATCCCATGCCGACACCGCCGCCGTGATGTAAGGAAACCCATGTCGCTCCTCCGGCAACATTGAGCATGGCATTGAGCAAAGGCCAGTCAGATACGGCATCTGAGCCGTCTATCATGCTTTCGGTTTCACGGTTTGGTGAAGCGACTGAGCCTGAGTCCAAATGATCTCTTCCGATAACCACTGGAGCTTTGAGTTCGCCATTGCGTACCATTTCATTAAATGCCAATCCGAGTTTGTGCCTTAAGCCTAAACCGACCCAACAGATTCGTGCCGGTAATCCTTGAAAGCTGATGCGTTGTCTTGCCATATCTAGCCAGTTATGCAAATGCGGGTCATCGGTAATGATTTCTTTCACTTTTTCATCGGTTTTGTAGATGTCTTCGGGGTCACCCGATAGAGCAGCCCAACGGAATGGTCCGACACCACGACAGAATAGGGGGCGAATATATGCAGGAACAAAACCTGGGAAATCAAAAGCGTTTTTGACACCCTCATCAAAGGCTTCCTGACGAATGTTGTTGCCATAATCCACTGTTGGAATGCCATCATGATAAAAATCAAGCATCGCTTGCACTTGTACAGCCATAGATTTGCGTGCTTCCTGTGCTACCAAATCCGGATTTTCCTGTGCTTGTTTACGCCATTGTTCGACTGTCCAGCTTTGTGGTAAATAACCGTTTATTGGATCATGTGCAGAGGTTTGATCGGTGACCAAGTCGGGTTTGATTCCTCTTTTATGAAGTTCAGGAAATATATCAGCGGCATTTCCCAGCAATCCAATAGAAATCGCTTCGCCTTTTTCCAGTGCTTCATTTAGCATTTGCATGGCTTCATCGACCGTATAGGCTTTTTTGTCCACATAACGAGTCTTCATGCGGAAGTCAATTCGGGTTTCATCACATTCTACAGCAATCATAGAGTATCCGGCCATGGTGGCTGCCAAAGGTTGAGCGCCTCCCATGCCTCCGAGTCCTCCGGTTAAAATCCACTTGCCTTTGGTATTGCCGCCAAAATGTTGTCTTCCTGCTTCCACGAAGGTTTCATAAGTTCCCTGAACGATTCCCTGAGAGCCGATATAAATCCATGAACCGGCCGTCATTTGGCCATACATCATTAAACCTTTTTTATCCAACTCATTAAAGTGTTTCCAGTTCGCCCAAGCCGGAACCAGATTGGAATTGGCAATGAGGACTCGGGGAGCATCTTTGTGGGTTTGAAAAACGCCAACCGGTTTACCCGATTGAACCAACAGAGTTTGATCATCTTCCAGAGTTTTTAAAGTTTCCACAATCTTATCATAACATTCCCAGTTTCTGGCCGCTCTGCCGATACCTCCGTAAACCACCAGTTCTTCGGGTCTTTCAGCAACTTCAGCATCCAGATTGTTCATCAGCATACGCAAAGGTGCTTCGGTTAGCCATGATTTGGCATTTAGGTTTGTACCTGTTGGTGCCTTGATTTTTCTGCTTTTGTCGATTCGTGTCATTTTTTATTCTCGATAAATCTTATGTATAAATTTTTTTGTTTCAAACTATTAATCGTTTGTGTCAGAACTTCGTAAATATTGGCATTCACTTCTTTTGATAGATTTTGGTAAACCTCTGACATGGAGTTTTGTTCCAGTAATTTTGCTTGCTGTTTACCTTTATCAGTTAAAAAATAGAGTGTTCGGCGTTTATCATTTGGGTCATCGGTATCATCAATCAATCCTAAAATTTTCAACTTGGGAAGTTTTTGTTTGATGAGTTGGTGAGACTGGTTGAGTGATTTTGCCAGATCAGCAAGCGAAGCATTGGTTAGTTTCTTTAAACTGTGAATAATCGAACATGACTTCACAGGAACAATAATGCCTATCATTTCATAAACCGGCTTGATTTGTTCTCGTATCAAATTTCCCAAATCTTCAGCCTGCTTGCCAATAAACGATTTGCTGAAATTTTCAGGTCTCTTTAAGTCGCTTTCTATCACAATAATAGTATTTAAGTAATATATTGCGCAATATGTTACCTAAAATTTATTTTGTGTCAATTCTTCTTGGTATTTTTAAAAATATCGGTTGAATACAAAAAATTATTCACACTCTGAAGTTTTAGAGTATAATTTTGTTCACTTAATTTAATTTCAAAAAATTAAACATCGACTCGGCAGTAAAATATATAGGAGGTACGGAAGATGGCAAGAGGTATAAATAAAGTAATCATCGTAGGAAACCTGGGACAAGACCCTGAAGTTCGATACACCACATCAGGCAGTGCCGTTACCAATATTTCGGTAGCGACATCCGAAATCTGGAAAGATAAAAACACCAATGAAGATGTCACCAAAACTGAATGGCATCGAGTGGTTTTCTTTGGCCGTTTGGCAGAAATTGCCGGTGAATATCTAAAAAAAGGCTCACAAGTTTACATTGAAGGTAAATTGCAAACTCGCAAATGGCAAGATCAAAATAACCAAGACAGATACACAACAGAGATCATTGCAAACGAATTACAAATGCTGGGTGCGCGCCAAGGTGGAGGCTCACAAGCCCCATTTGCATCGCAACCACCATCATCGCCACCGAATATGCACCACGATAATAATGGCCCATCATTTGATGATTTTGATGATGATATACCGTTCTGAGAATTGCAAATAAAATCTATAAAGCCTCAATTTGAGGCTTTTTTTTAATGTGACACAACCAGTTGAGTGAAATGATGAAAAAGATACTAATGTTAATAGCTCTACATTTTCCCATAATTGCAGTTTCAGCTGTATGGAATTGCAGAAATGAGCAACTCGAGATTCAATGCGATAGCAGCGAATGTCGTTCAAGTGATTCATTCACGCCTTTAGATGTTTATTTGAATACAGAAAATGGTGAAATTTCTGTTGGCATGTATTCAGGAGTTTGGCAAGGAACAGTGAATATCACTGAGCACGAAAATTTGATTGTTGTGTTTGCTAAGGAATTGGAGTTTTCTAACTCTGCTTCCAACAATGAAGACTTCTTTATTGCAATTGACAAAACGGACAATGTTGCTGTTTTTAAGGGAAGTAATTATGCTATGCCAATGACTTGTCGTTCTAAAAGTCCTAAATAAACCTGCAACTTCATAATTTTTTTTGATAAAAAAAACACCATTCAATGATAAGAATGGTGTTTTGGACTGCTTACAGAGCGCTGAAAAAAATTATTCTTCAGTCTGTGCTTCGGCTTTCACTTTGTTGCTAACCAGAGCTTCTTTGAGTTTGTTTTCACTTTCTTCCAGTTCAGCAATGGCGTTTTTACGCATGGCTTTGCCTTCGGCAGAAATTCGGATACTGTCTTCGATGGTTTCGATTAGAGTGTTGTTTGCTTGTTTAATCACTTCTAGGTCGAAAATACCTCTTTCCAGTTGCTCGCGAACTTGTTTGTTGGCAATTTTCAGATTTTCAGCATTGTCTTTAAGCAATTCGTTGGTTAAATCTGAAGCATCTTTAATTGTTTTAGCAGCAGCACCGCTTCTCCAGATGGTGACCGTTTGAGCCAATTGTTGTCGCCATAAAGGAATAGTGTTGGCAATGGTTGAATTGATTTTATTAATTAAACCTTTGTCATTTTCCTGAATTAAACGAATACTTGGTAAACTTTGCAACGTAACCTGACGAGTCAGACGTAAATCATGAACACGGCGTTCGAGGTCATCTCTGGC
>JAGRJP010000081.1:13488-25480 GCA_020442665.1 Lysobacterales bacterium | reverse complement strand
GTCCGGAAAAACTTGACCATTACACTAGTTTACTTGATTGCATTTAGTTGTAACCTTTTTTGCAATTGCTATCATTGCTCTGTCAAATATGGGTTTTTGCTCTATTATAATTGCTGTCTTTTGTCTGAAGTTTAGTGCAACCTCATTAAGGCTTTTATCGGAGACTTTGATGCCCTTTGAATCTACAAACAGCAATTTGTGTGTTATGGGACTAATCCATGACAATTTGGCTCTAACGAGTTTATTTTTTTGTTCGGTAGCAAATTCTACCCAATCGCCCGGTTTAAGTCTTTTGGCTGTATCAAGATAGGAGTCTTCAATATGTTTTATTTCAGTATCTGATTTGTTTTGAATCTGATTGTCAGTAAGATAGTTGAATATATCAGGTTTTTCTGCATTTTCATCAATCTCTTCAAATAATTTGACTGCGTGAATGTATTCATGTTCAAACTTACGATCTATCGCTTTTAAATCATTAATTTCAAGCAGTTGTTCATACAGTTCGAGTCCTTTTTTCTTGATTCCAGGTTCATCATACGCAACTAATTTTAGGCCTTCGCAGTAATGATTGATGACATTTTTTATTTGTGTGGGAGTCGCATTAACTTTTTTGTTTTGCACTGAAGCGAATATCAATTTATCTACGAATTTAATATATTTATCAATTATTTCTGGTTTATCTTTATGTCTTAAATGAATGAGAGTCAGCACGCTTGCCCAAGAATTTAATAATATTTCTGTTATATTTTTTGGTAGATAGAATTTTTTCATTCTTGATTGCAGTATCTGAGCTGTCGCTTCTTTGGCTTTTAATATCTTGTCTTGTGCTAATGCTTTTTCGGAGGTTCTTTTTTCGGAGACATAAACGCGCTTTTGTTCTTTATTGAAGAATTTTTGGAAATCATCTATTAAACCCGAGAAATCAATGTCGTTATAATCAGAATTTAGAATTACATAAACGATTTGCTTGATTTTGTTGATAAATTTCCCTTTTTTGTCATTTTTTTCATTCCAACCAATAGCAGCTTGAGCCAGATTATCCAATAACTTTCTAGCACTATTTTCTTTATTTGAAAATATCCTGCGATCTTGTAATGCTATATGCAAATAGGGAATTTGTAGCTTCGCAAGTAGAGCCTGAATTTTATCTGGTAAATTTCTGTCATCAACCAAAAACTGAAATAGCATTCCGACTAAATCAATAGTATCTTCATCTTGCTGCTTTACCCGTTTTGTCTCTTTTCCTGATGCAGAGTGCTCTAGTTGTTTCAACAGGGCATTTTTAAGTTCAGTTGGACTGAATATGGGTTGTAGGGAATCACCTGAATTGATTTCAATGTTTCTTAGTGCTAAAAGTGCCTTATTTATTTTCGGAGCATCATACACAGGAAAATCAACTCTGCTGCCATATGTATTTGGCGAAGAAATCATATCTTGATTTTGCATTTGTCTAAATGCATCAAATATTAATTGATAGTTTTCATCGTAGTATTCTCCTGGAACCTGATTGTTTTGATTGTAATTCAGCCTATGATCATTGTTAGTGAGAGATGGTTGCTCTTTCTTTATCTCTCTATTTGAGTTCGCACTTGCTGAGTTTAGTCGATTGGCTGCTTCAGGCAATGGCTGGAACTTTAAACTAGGGAGAATCCCTTGCTCAATCAGATAGCTATTAATTTTATGATAGAGTTCAATGAGATTAGGAATCAGATTCCTCTCAAATAACTTCAAAATAATCAATTCAACAGTCCCGGTAACAACAAGATGTTCAAGCGTTCTAGCAAAAGATTCGACGATAACAAAAGGAGATACTGGTATTTGGTCGTTCTTTAACTCCTTCCCTCCAGCTAATAGTGAAAATCGTTTTTGAAAAGCATACAATTGTTGATGCAGGTGTGTATCGGCTTTCCCGACCATATTCGAAATAGCGAGTTTATAATCTAGTTCATGCTCATCAATCAATGACAATTTGATATTGGAGCTATCAGTTGCTGTTGTGTCATTTGTTCCTGGGAAGAACTTGTAATCCGAGTTATTAAACTTATTAAAAACAGTTTGAATCCTATCGGTAAACTTCCTTAACATCAAATCTTTTTTCTTTCTGATTTCTTTCATTGCAGAAAAGTAGTCAGACTGTAATTCATTACTTTCTGCTTTCTCAGCCATATTAAACAAAGCATCATCAAGATGGTCATAATAAGAGAGGATTGTTGGTTTTAGACCTGAGATAAGCAATTCATATATTTTTGGTAGTATACGCCCCTCACTGATTTTTTTCTTCAGTTTTGAAGATATATTTAATATGTTATTTGAAGAGTCAGATTCTGCCACTTTTTTCACTTCTTATGCCATATTGAATTGAATTAACTAGGTCATTCTAATGCAAAACTAAGCAAAAAATATGTGGGACACTTCACACAATCATAAGAAGTAGTGATAGGAACTAGATATAAAAAAGTGACTAATTCGTTATTAAATATTGTTCAGTTTGAGTAATTGTTCATTAAGTTCTTTTAACATATGTTTGTTTTCAGAGAGAGTAATCTTTTCTTTCTCAACGACGGCATGAGGTGCGGAGTTGACAAACTTCTCATTGCTCAGTTTGCTATTCGCTCTGGTGATTTCCTTGTTTGCTGTTTCTATCAATTTGTTGATACGAGTAATTTCAGCTTCCACATCAATCAACCCAGCCATTGGAATATTAATTTTCATTTCACCAACCAGAGCCACTGCGGATTCCGGAGCTTGTTCATCATTTCCAAGAACTGTGATATTTTCGAGTACAGCCATGGTTTTTAGTAATTCTTCGTTGGAATTTAGAATTTCCAAATCCTGAGGAGAAGCATTTTCCAGAATAATAGACAAAGGCTTTCTTGGAGAGATGTTCATCTCACCACGAATTTGACGAATTCCCAGAACAATAGATTGCAACCATTGCATATCATTGGCCGCTTTTTCAAAGACTAGACTCTCGTCAAATTCAGGGAAAGCGGAAATCATAATGCTTTCATCAGGCAGTTGCAGCTTGGTTTTTAGCTCTTGCCAGATTTCTTCGGTAATAAACGGCATCAAAGGGTGTAATAATCGCAACGCCTGATCCAGCACATATAACAAGGAGTGTTGAACATTATATTTAGTCTTTTCATCTTGCTTGAGAAGTGGTTTTGCCAGTTCCACAAACCAGTCGCAGTATTCATTCCAGATAAAATCGTAAATACACTGAGCTGCCAAATCGAGACGGAATCCATCCAAGTGCTTTCTGAATTCTTCAGTTCTTTGTTGTAAGCGTGTCAAAATCCACAATTCGGCGATTGAATCCGGCTTCCAGTTGTCGGAATTTAACTCAAAATCTTCGGTATTCATAAATACAAAACGTGATGCATTGAATATTTTGTTGGCGAAATTCCGGTAACTTTCCAGGCGGTTCATGTCAAAACGCAGATGTCTGCCATTGGTGGCAATTGCTGCAAAAGTAAACCTCAAAGCATCACAACCATTGGGTTTGATGCCATCAGGAAATTCCTTACGAGTGGCTTTTTCGATTTTGGGAGCTAATTGTGGTTGCATCAGCCCGGTGGTGCGCTTTTTCACCAACGATTCCAAATCGATACCATCAATAATATCAATTGGATCAAGTACATTGCCTTTGGACTTGGACATTTTTTGTCCATGTGAGTCATTAATCAATCCATGAATATATACTGTTTCAAACGGAATCTTATCCATGAATTTGCAACCCGCCATAATCATACGAGCGACCCAAAAGAAAATAATGTCAAATCCGGTGACTAATACCTGAGTGGGATAGAATTCTTTTAATCGATCCGTTTGTTCGGGCCATCCCAAGGTTGAAAAAGGCCACAGGTTGGATGAAAACCAAGTGTCGAAGACGTCTTCATCTTGTTTGAGTTGCAAATCATCAGATAAATTGTACTTTTCACGAACTGCTTGCTCGTCTTCTGCAACATAAATATTGCCTTCATCATCATACCAGGCAGGAACACGATGTCCCCACCACAACTGACGGGAAATACACCAGTCTTCAATATTTTCCATCCACTGATAATAGGTTTTGTCCCAGTTTTCCGGAACAAACTGAATTTCACCATCTTTGACGGCATCCAAAGCCCGTTTTGCCATGGTTTCGACTTTGACATACCATTGGTCTGTGAGATAAGGTTCAACCACAGAATGTGAGCGATCTCCACGAGGAACCATCAGTTTATGAGGTTCGATTTTTTCAAGCAAACCCAGCTCTTCAAAATCGGCGACAATTTGTTTACGCGCATCGAAACGATCCATACCATGATATTTTTCCGGCATTTCATCATTGATTCTGGCATCATCTGTTAGAACATTGATGATTTCCAGATTATGGCGTTTGCCGATTTCCGCATCATTAAAGTCGTGAGCAGGAGTGATTTTCACACATCCGGTTCCGAATTCCATGTCTACATAATCATCAGCGATTACAGGAATTTTTCTACCGGCTAATGGCAAGTCGATGGTTTTTCCAACTAAGTCTGAATATCTTTCATCATCAGGATGAACTGCGATAGCGGTATCGCCCAGCATGGTTTCAGGGCGTGTGGTTGCGACAATGACAAAACCCTTACCATCAGTTCTTGGATATTTGAGATGCCAGAGAAAACCGTCTTCTTCTTTGTTTTCGACTTCAAGGTCAGAAAGAGCCGTTTGCAAAACCGGGTCCCAATTGACTAGTCTTTTACCACGATAAATCAGACCTTCTTCATACAGTTGAATGAACTGCTTTTGAACAGCATCAGACAAGCCGTCATCCATGGTAAAGCGTTCGGTTTCCCAATCAACAGATGCGCCCAAACGGCGAATTTGACCTTGAATCGTGCCGCTGGAATGCTCTTTCCACTCCCAAACTTTTTCCAGGAACTTTTCACGACCCAAGTCGGTTCTTTTGATTCCTTGTTCTAAAAGTTGTCTTTCAACGACCATTTGAGTAGCAATTCCAGCATGATCGGTTCCGCATTGCCACAAAGTTTTTTTGCCTTGCATGCGGTTGTAACGAATCAGAGCATCCATAATAGTGTCTTGAAACGCATGCCCCATGTGTAAAGAGCCGGTTACATTGGGAGGAGGAAGCATGATACAGAAAGTTTCGTCAGCTTTCTTTCCTCTGCCTTTTGGTGAAAAATATCCGGCACTTTCCCAGATTTTATACCATTTGCTTTCAATTGTTTTAGGGTCGTATTTGTTTATCATGCTTGTTGTTTAATCAGTTTTTTGGGTAGTTTTAGTCAACAATCATTGCCTTGGTTGGCTGATGCCAAACTACCCTGGAGATTTAAAGTATCTTTAATATGCTTTCTGAAATTATTTTTGGCTCTCGTTTATCAAATATTGAACCATCATGGCTACAGGGCGGCCGGTTGCACCTTCTTTTTTGTTGTTCCATGCAGTTCCTGCGATGTCAATATGTGCCCAGTTGGCTTCTTCGGTAAATCGGCTAAGGAAGCATCCGGCAGTAATTGTACCAGCAGGGAACCCGCCAATGTTTTGCATATCGGCAAAAGATGTATCCAGTTGTTTTTGATAATCATCCCATAATGGCAGTTGCCATGCACGATCATGAATTTGTTCACCAGCTTTTAATAAATCAGCCGGAAGCTGATCTTTTTTACTCATGACAGCTGATGCCACATGACCAAGTGCAACAATACACGCTCCGGTTAATGTTGCTAAATCAATCAATACTTGTGGTTCAAACTCTTGAGCATAGGTTAATGCATCACAAAGGATTAAGCGACCTTCTGCATCAGTATTGAGAACTTCAATCGTTTTTCCTGAATAACTCTTAACCACATCGCCCGGTCTGTATGAATTGCCATCAGGCATGTTTTCAACAGCAGGAACTATGCTGATTAAATTGATTGGCAACTGCATTTTAGCAACCGCAACAAATGTTCCAATCACGGTTGCAGCCCCACACATGTCATATTTCATTTCATCCATGTTTAATCCCGGTTTTAATGAAATACCGCCGGTATCAAATGTGATTCCTTTACCAACTAAAATATGAGGCTTTTGTTCTTTTTTCGCTCCATTGTATTTTAAAACAATCATCTTCGGTTTGTTGCTAGAACCTTGCCCAACAGCAAGTAAAGCATTCATACCTAATGTTTCCATTTCTTTGTGGTCGAGAATGGTTAATGAGCAATTGTCATATTTTTTGCTGATTTTTTTAGCCTTTTTCGCAAGATAACTGGGGTTACAAATATTTGGAGGAAGGTTCCCAAGTTGTCTGGTTGTTGAAATACCTTTTGCAATCGCGCTCGCTTGCTGTATGGGTTTTTCTTGAGATTCATCGGCATAGAAGTCCATTGCATCTAAGTTGTGTTTATTATCTTTCTCAAAATGCTTGGTTGATTCATAGCGGTAAGTGGTATTTGCTGCTGATATAGCAATAATTTTGCGAGCTATTTCTTTGTCTAATTTACCAAAATCAATGGCGGTCATGTAATTTTGGACAGAGTTTGCCGGAGTGCTCACCAAACTTTTCACTGAACTTGAAGTTGCTGATTGTAAAACTCCTAAATCACATTTGTCTTTTTTACCTAGACCAACAATTACAACTCTTTTGTTACTCACAGTAAATAATGTTAACACTTCTCCACTATTGCCTTTAAAATCACCGCTTTTTAAAAGCTGTGAAACTTTACCTGATACCATAGAGTCTATTTCTTGGGTGATATCATCCAGTTTTTTATCAGAATAGACAGCCGCAATAATAGCATCAGCCGTTGATTGGGAAGGCTTGGTTAATGATGATGTGATTTTCATGTGTTTCTCCAATATTGTTTCAGTGTGTGATACTATTCAACCTGAAAATTTTATGCGAAATGTTTTATAAACGGTGCATTTTAAACAACTAACAGAGCATGTGCCAGTAAATAGTGAACCCTTTACGAGAAAATAAGTGCAGATTCTAGCCGGATATTTAAGGAAAGAAACATTCAGAGCATTTTTGGCAATTCTGATTGTTTTGCTGATTTTCAGTATCGGGCAGTTGTTCGCTGAGTCTCTCCGTGCTGTGGCAAGAGGTGCATTGCCGACCTCTATGCTTTATATTGAGCTCGGTTTGCGGACAATTGACAGCTTAACCATTCTTTTGCCTTTATCTCTTTATCTGGCAGTTTTAGCAAAGCTTGGACAGATGTACCGAAATCAGGAATTGGTGATGTATCATGCTTCCGGAGTTTCAACAAGTCATATTTTGCGAATGTATTTGCCACAAATAGTGTTCTTTTTTATATTTCTATTAATCATTTCTACGGTCATTTTACCACTTGCTTCGCAAACTTCAGAAAGATTAACACGAGCAGCCAGTAAAGACATTTCGTTGATGGGTCTGAAGGAAGGTGTTTTCCAGGAATTATCTGGTAGCAACTCGGTCATTTATGTCAGTAAAATCAACACGGAAGAAAAGCGCCTGGAAAACATATTTGTTAATGTGACTCATGATGATCGTGTCGATACTTTAACTGCGGAATATGGTTATCAATATGAAGATGAAGAAAATGGCGAAAGATACATTTCTTTATTTAACGGCTTTAGAAATGAAGGGGTTCCGGGAAAGAAAAAATACAATTTGATGCGTTTTGAGAGAAATGACATCAAGCTACCAAAGCTGGAAGGTAAATCGGTGAATATTGATGAGAAGGGCAAAAGCACTTTTGAGTTGTTTAATTCCACTGATTTAACTGAAAAAGCTGAATTTCATAAAAGGTTGTCAAGTGCGATTGCTGCTGTTGTGCTTTTGATGTTAGCAGTTTCAATTTCAAAAACTTCTCCTCGAGATGCAAAATATACCAGTTTGGTTTTGGGTTTGTTGATTTATATATGTTATTCGTATCTTCTGGCAATCTCTTTTTCGATGATCGCTCAAGGAAAAATTCCGGGTTGGATAGGCGGATGGTGGGTGCATATTATTTTCATAATGTATGGTTTGCGAAGGATTAATAAGGTCGACGAGTTGAAATAATGTATCCGGGAGTTTTAAACAGATATTTATTCAAGTCAATTAGTATGGGAATACTGATGGCGGCCTTAATGTTCCTGACTCTTGATGTTCTCATCAGTTTTATTCAGCAGGTCAATCAGGTTGGAAAAGGCGATTTTACAGTTGGAAGTGCGTTTTATTACACCTTATTGGTAATCCCAAGCAGTATATATAATGTGTTCCCGGTGAGTGCTGTTGTTGGAGTCATGCTCGGGCTGGGTCTTTTGTCTGCGAACTCAGAGCTGGTTATTGTCCAGTCGATCGGTATCAGTAAGTTAAAATTAGCTTCAATAACAATTGTAACATTAGTGGCTTGGCTCGTGCCAATATCGCTGCTTGGGGAATTTGTTGCTGCTGATGCTAAATTGTTAGCGGAATCCTATCGTTCGACAACTATAAGTAAAAATATTGGCCTTGGTGCAAATACAGGCGTTTGGATTCGTGATAACAATGTCATTTTTAATGCGGTTCCAACCGGGAATACTTATGATATTAGAAACAAAGACATTGTTATGAATGATGTGACTGTGTATGAACTTGATGAAAGTCTTCAAGTTGAGAAAGTTTCAAAGGCCAAACAGGCAATTCACAAGCAAGGAAGTTGGGAGCTTTTTGATATTGAGGTCACGGAATTTGTTGAACTGGGAGTTGAAACCAAGAAATATGAAAAGTTAACCTGGCCCTCGAGGATTGAACCGGAAATTCTTAGTATTACTCATTCTCGCCCTAAGAACCTAAGCATCAGAGATATTCTAAAGTTCAAAAAATTCCATGTTGAAGAAAATAAAATTCCTGCAAATTATGAAATTGCTCTGTGGTCCAAGTTTTTTTATCCATTGGTGGTTATCTCCACGGCCTTGACGGCGTTGCCTTTTTTGTTTGGTTTAATGCGAGCCGGAGGATTTGGACAAAGACTATTGACTGGTATATTGCTTGGAGTGGTTTTGGACTTAAGCCACAGAACATTGTTGAATATTGGTGAGGTTTATAATGTGCATCCAACTTTAGTGACCGTGGCACCTCAGTCTCTTATATTAATTATGGTTTTGTTGTATTTGAAAACTCAAAACCAAAAATAAATTAAACTTCAGAAACCACGGTATTTGTCTGAGTAATCAAGTCCATCCATGTTGATTTCGAATGAGAAAGCTTCCAGAAAACCCCCAGGCCTAATAATAACGTAGAGACCACACCAACAATGAATCTGATAATTGCCTGATTCCAATTAATGGTGTGATTTTCATTTGACGCAGATTGTATCTTCATCTTCCAGGCTCTCATTCCGAGAGTTTGTCCACCTTTTTTCCATGAATAAATGTAATAAATTGCAATTTCAAAAGTAACAAGTGCGGAAAACCATAAGGTGTGTCTTTCCACCTGTTGTCCGTTCCTTATCATCAAAACAATAAATGAAGTCAGTAGTAAAATCCCTATTACCGGGAAAAGATCATATAAGAAAGCAGCGAAGTGCTTCCAGACAGGAGGTTTTGTCATTAATTTTGCCGAATAAAAAGGACTTGCATTATAGCTTTTCAAATAAAAAAAAGTGTGAAAAACGACAAAATTTGGTATCAAAAAAATTCAAGAAAATCAAAAAATCGTTGAATAAATCCTTTTCTTTTGAATCAAAGAACTGTATTCTTAGCAATCTTGAAATCGAGTGCAGGTGAATATCTGATAAGTTTTTCGTGAATTTATCAATTGCATCTGATTGTCTATAAATCAAAAATAGAGTGAAAACACGGTATGTTAAACCAAAGCATAAACAAACAAACGATGAGTAAAATTGTAACGTTGTTGCTTTTGACTCTTGTCTCAATTGTCGTAAATGCACAGCAACAATTAAACACAGCTGTTCAAGTTGTTGTTGATACAAATAATGCATCAGCAGCAACACAAACAAGAATAGACAGTTTGAACGATCAAACCGACGAGTTGACAGCAAAATATAGAAATGTTCTTAATGAAATTGAAAGTTTAAGAGAATACAATAAACAATTGGAAGCAGTTGTAAATGATCAAAGAGCTCAGATTGTCTCGATTGAACAGCAAATGACTAGCTTGGAGCAAACTAACAGAGGTGTTGTTCCAATGATTATTGAAATGATTGATTCGCTAGGTCAGCTTGTTGAAGCAGATATTCCTTTTTTAAAGGAAGAGAGGCTTGATAGAGTTGCTGAGCTGGAAGGCATGATTGGATCGCAGGCATATACCACTTCTGAACTTTATCGCAAAGTAACTGAAGCGTATGGAATAGAGTTAGATTACGGTTCAACAGTTGAGTCATATCAGGATGCGTTGCCAAACGGTAAAGAGGTTGATTTTTTAAGAGTTGGTAGAACTACTTTGATTTATCAAACTCTGAATCAAGAGGTTTCCGGTTGGTGGAATTCCTCAACAGGTCAGTTTGAAGAGTTGGACAAGCGATACAATGCTGAAATTAAAGAGGCTATTCGTATTGCAAAGAAACAAGCTTCTCCTGATTTAACAGGTCTGCCTGTTTTTGCTGCTGATAACGCAGGAGGGCAATAAAAATGAAAACTAAATTTATGAAAAAAACTGTATTATTATTTTTAGTAGGTTTAACTAGCGTTGCATCAGCGATGACTTTGCCGGAATTGGTTGAGGCAGTTAGAAAATCAGCAACTGAAAGTTCAGCTGAAAACAAGCAACGTTTGGCAGAATTCAAAAGCAAAAGAGATCAGCAACAAAGATTGTTGAGCGAAGCTGAAGCGACTTTACGAGCTTTAGAGAAAAAATCCGATGAGCTTAAAACTGAGTTTGATGCTAATGAAAAATCTCTCGCAGAATTAGAAACAATTTTACATGAGAGATCAGGTAATTTAGGTGAAATGCAAGGGACGGTTAAAATTCTGTCCGGTGATTTGAGAAGTCGTGTACAAAACTCTTTGACAAGTGCAGAAATCACTGGAAGAGATGAGTTTCTATCTGAGTTGGCAGCTAAGAAAGAGTTGCCGACCATTGATGATTTGAAAAAATTATGGTTTGAAATGACCAGAGAAATTTCTGAGCAGGCTAAGATTGTTAAGTTTTCTGCACCGGTTCTGAACTCTGAAGGCGACATCGAAGAGAATGTCAGTGTGATTCGTTTAGGTGCATTCAATGCATTTGATGCAAGTGGCAACTTCTTAACATGGAATCCAGATGGTTTGTCAAATAAAGGTGTTTTATATAAACTTTCAAAACAACCAAGTGGGAAATATAAGCAAATGGCAAACAGCTTTGTCAATGCAGCCCCTGGTACAATGGTAAATGCTCCTATTGACTATACCAAAGGTACAATTTTACAAATGGTTGTCCAAACTCCAAGTTTGAAAGAAAAAGTGGAACAAGGTAAAGAAGTTGGTTATGTAATTATTGGATTGGGTGTTTTTGGATTGCTGTTGGCTTTGTGGAAATTCATCAGTTTGTATGTTTCCGGCTCTAAAATCAAAAAACAACTTAAGAGTAAAACACCAAGTTCAAACAACGCTCTGGGAAGAATTATGCACGTTTATTCTGACAATCCGGATGCAGATGTTGAAACTATGGAGCTTAAAATGGATGAAGCTATATTGCGTGAGACAGCTCCTCTTGAGAGTGGCTTGTCATTCATTAAAGTGATGTATGTTATTGCTCCATTATTAGGTCTGTTAGGTACGGTTGTTGGTATGATTGCAACATTCCAAATGATTACATTGTTTGGAACCGGCGATCCTAAAGCGATGGCGGGCGGTATTTCACAAGCACTGGTTACAACTGTTCTTGGCTTGGTAGTGGCGATTCCGTTGACTATCTTGCACTCAGTATTGCAATCAATGGCTAGAAAACAAACACAAGTTCTTGAAGAGCAAAGTGCGGGCATTATTGCCAGATTAGCGGAGAAGTAAAATGTTTTATCAGTTACAACAAAACTGGTATAAAATTCTCGACTTTATTGACATGGGTGGCCCTGTA
>JAGRJP010000081.1:0-13381 GCA_020442665.1 Lysobacterales bacterium | reverse complement strand
GATTGGGATGCAAGGAGTGACAGATCCAGTTGGTATGCGCGGAGGATTCGCGAGCAAATGGTATCAGAAGCGAATGTCAATTTACGTTCCGGACTTGGTTTTCTTGATGCGTTAGTGGCGATTAGTCCGTTACTGGGCTTGTTTGGAACCGTTTATGGAATGCTTAACGTATTCGATATTATGGCGATGGAAGGAACGTCAAATGCTAGAGCGATGGCTAGTGGTGTAGCAAAGGCGACGATACCAACAATGGCAGGAATGATTGCTGCGCTTTCAGGAGTTTTCTTCACGACATTTTTTAGACAAAAAACAAGAAAAGAAACCGAACATTTAGAAGATTCAATGCACCAAGGTTAAACTTGTATTGAACTGAGATAAATAATTGCTGTCACATTATATAAAATCGTGCCGGCACACTTAAAGAGGTCATAAAATTTATGAGACGCAGACATTTTCATGAAGATGAAGCTGAAATTAATATCACTCCGATGCTGGACGTGGTTTTCATCATGCTTATATTTTTTATTGTTACAACATCATTTGTAAAAGAAACAGGGGTTTCAGTCAATCGTCCTCAGGCATCAACAGCTCAAAAAGTTGAAAAAGGAAATATATTGATTGCAATAAAAGATAATGGACAAATTTGGATTAACAAACGTGAAGTTGATATCCGTGCCGTTCGAGCTGTTGTTGAAAAAATGCATGCAGAGAACCCTGAAGGATCAGCGGTTATTATTGCTGACAAAGGTTCAAGAACAGGTGATTTGGTGACAGTAATGGATCAGATTAAAGCTGCAAAGGTTGAAAAGATCTCGATTGCAGCAACAAAAACGGAATAATTGACAAGAGTTATAAGATATGAGTAGTTTTGTCAGAAGTAGTACATCAATTATACCATCAGTGGTAATAACATTCTTTTTGTTTATTGGAATGCACTTTCTGGTGAATAGTTCAAAGAATGCCAAACCGGATGATAAGGATCAGATTTCTATTGATTTTTCGCCTGTCAAAGTTGATGATGAAGTCAATCAGAAACAACGTAGAATTCCGAAGAAACCTCCTCCACCGAAGGAGCCACCTCCTCCACCAAAGATGAATGTACAACAAAATCAGTCGGTGACAAATAATATGCCTACGCCTAATATTCCGTCTCTAGACTTGGGTGTTGGTGGTGATGGTCCATACATAGGTCCTATGGGTTCAGGGGTTGATATGAATCAGGAAGGTGGAATTATTCCTGTTGTGACAATTGCTCCGATGTATCCAAGAAAGGCATTAATCGCAAAAATTGAAGGTTGGGTCGATATTGAGTTTACAATTACAGAAATTGGTACGGTTGTTAATCCTAGGGTTGTTGATTCTCAACCTAACAGGATATTTGATCGAGAAGCATTAAAGGCAATATTACGATATAAATTTAAACCTAAAGTTGTGGATGGTAAAGCGGCTACTCAAATTGCGACTCAGAGAATTGAGTTTAAGTTGAGTAAAGACTAATTTGGGGTAATTGAATATGAAAAGATATGTATTTATAGTTTTGATCATTTTTTCTCAATTGGCTTTGACAGGGGAAGAGCTGACAGGTAACCCCGAGAGAAAGAGGTCAAATAGTGAGGCTTTTACAGAGATAGTATATAAAAAGTTCGAAAAAATATTAGAGTTTATATCTGAAAGTAAATATCAGGAAGCTAAAATAGATATAGACATGTTGATGCAAAAACGTTTAAATGATTATGAGAAAGCTCATATCCATCAATATTTAGGATGGATTGCTGCAGCTGAAGAAAATTATTCGGAGGCAGCTAAAAATTATGAGATTGCGATAGCTTCTGATGCCTTGACAAATCACTCTCACTTTAGTGCCATGCTGCAACTTGCTCAGGTTTACATGGTGATGGGGCAATATCAAAAGGGAATAGACACATTACATAATTATTATAAAATAACTGACAAAATCAGCGATACTACTTTTGCAATGGA
Source organism: Lysobacterales bacterium (assembly GCA_020442665.1). Taxonomy (GTDB): domain Bacteria; phylum Pseudomonadota; class Gammaproteobacteria; order Xanthomonadales; family Marinicellaceae; genus NORP309. Next base: position 11,401 of record JAGRJP010000081.1, on the reverse strand, counting down.
AGCTAATGCTTATGCTCAACTGGAAAAGTTCAAGCAAGCTATTCCTTTACTCTTGAAGGCTATAAATCTTTCAGAGAAACCAAGAGAACAGTGGATGTATTTATTGTATTCATTACATATGGAGCTTTCTCAATTTCAAGAAGCAGCGAATGTTTTAGAGAAATTAATTGAGATTAATCCAAATAAAAAGGATTATTGGATACGCTTGTATAGTGTTTACTTTAATCTTAAGCAAGATAAAAAAGCACTGGCAACCCTAGTCTTAGCTGATAAAAACGGACTTTTAGATGATGAGAAGAATCGCTTGATGCTATATAAAATGTATGCTTTGATGGAGGTTCCCTATAAGGCGGGACAAGTTTTGGAAGATGGATTAAAAAAAGGAATTGTTAAACCAAGTTTTAAACATTGGGATTCTTTGGGAAAAGTTTGGTACACATCAGCTGAAATGGATAAGGCACTTGAGGCATTTGATGAAGCTAGTAAATTAGCAACAGATGGTAAGATAGATTTTCAACGAGCTAATATTTATTTTGAAAGAGAAGACTGGAAGAAAGCGAAGCAGGCATTGAGAGAAGCTATCGAGAAAGGTAACTTGACTGATACTCAATTTGGCAATACATGGTTGTTACTTGGCATGGTTGAAAGTGAAATGGAAAATATTCCCAAAGCCATAGAAGCGCTTAAGAATGCAAAAAAATATGACAACGCTCGAAAAAATGCAATTCAATGGATAGATCATTTAGAGAAAAAATATGCCAGACAAAAAGTTCAGCAGGAAAGAGAGCAAATCCTGACAGATGCTGTTGAGTCAACTGGTGGCTAATATATTAATTTAGAAAAGAGTCAATGAGCAAGAAAAGCAGTAATGAGGAAATTGTTACTGCTTTTTTTTATGCTTTAAAACTTGAACAAGGACTATCAGATAATACAATTTCCGGTTATATTTCAGATGTTAACCAATTTATACGTTATATAGAAGAATCCAATCAGCACTTAACATTAGTTGATGAAGTAATTATTCAAAATTTTCTAAATGAAATCAGAATAAAAAAAATTAAAAACAAGAGCGTTGCCCGCAAAATATCATCAATCAAGCAGTTTTATTTATTTTTACTGAAAGAAAAATATATTCAAAGCAATCCTTTTGACTTAATTACACAACCAAAAACCACAGGAAATGTGCCAAAACCATTATCGGAAGAACAGATTGAGCAGCTTCTTAACTCTCCGGATGAGGCAGATTCAATAGGATTCCGGGATAAGACCATGTTTGAATTAATGTATGCAACCGGTATGCGCGTGAGTGAAATTGTCGATTTGCAGCTGATGCAATTGAATCTTAATCAAGGGACGGTGAGAATCTTGGGCAAAGGGTCAAAAGAAAGGTTAGTTCCTATTGGTGAATATGCAGCAGACTACTTATTAGAGTATCTAAAGTTTCATCGCTCCGGGTTACTTAAAAACAAGAAATCAAATTTTGTTTTTTTAAGTAATAGAGGACAAAATATGACGCGTCAAACTTTTTGGCATAGTGTCAAAAAATACGCAAAAAAATGCGGTATTCATCCATTACCATCACCACATATGTTGAGACATTCATTCGCAACACACTTGCTAAATAATGGAGCCGATTTACGAGTGGTACAAATGTTATTAGGACACTCGAATATTTCAACAACACAAATATATACATTAGTAGCAAAAGAAAAATTAAAAAAAATACATCATGAACATCATCCCAGAGGCTAGAAGACTAGAAATAAAAGATATTCAGTTGATATGTTAATAAATTGGAACTAAAATCTTTCCTCTTGTGTCTTAGAAAAAATAATTAACTTGGATTTAACTTATGTATAAAAAATATTTCCCTATTTTGTTGGCGGCTTCATTTGCATTAAATGCTATGGAACCAAGTGAAGAAATCAAAACAGGTATCAAAAACTTAGCTCCAACTGCTGTTGTATCATCAGCTAGTGAAACTCCAATTGATAATGTGACAGAAATTATTATTGAAGGCCCTCGAACCGGAGATGTGTATTATATTTCTGATGATGGAAAATATCTGATTAATGGTAGTATTATTGATACAACCAGCAGAAAAGACATTACAGAAGAAAGAAAATCGGGGCTACGTAAAGAAGTCATAGAAAAGGTTGGTGTGGATTCAAGAATTAATTTTTATCCTGATGATATGAAATATCACTTAACAGTGTTTACAGATATTGACTGTGGGTATTGCAGAAAATTGCATACTCAAATTGATGAATATAATAAATTGGGTATAGGAATTTCATACTTATTTTATCCTCGTTCCGGTTTAAACAGCCCATCATTTGATAAGGCTCAGACAGTCTGGTGTAACGATGATAGAAAAACAGCTTTAACAAATGCAAAATCAGGTGTTGAGTTAGAACCTAAAAAATGTGATAACCCAATCAAAGATCATTATTTGACTGGACAAGCAGCAGGCGTAACAGGGACACCAGCATTGATTTTAGATGATGGAAAATTATTGCCAGGATATCTTCCGCCACAAGATTTGTTAAATCGCTTAACTATGCTAGAAGCGCAGTAAATTTTATATAGTTTGATTAAAAAGCCGGTTTCCCCCGGCTTTTTTGTTTGCTAAAGTAATTTTAGTTACAACAAAAGCTAATGGCGTCTATCCTCGTGCAATAAAAAAATAAAAATGCTATCATTCAACACCGCTGTCACACCATTTAATTTTAATGAATAATCAGGTTATTGTGTTACAAGGGGGACTATCCCTCAGTCCATTTAGAATTAATAAAATTAATGATACTTTAAAAGGTTTTGGAAATACTGTTAAAGAAGTTTCCGATGTGTTTTTGATAAATATTGACAAGACAAAGTCAATTGATATCGAGAAGCTGAAAAATTTGTTAGGTGCAAAGACTTTTGAAGAGATTAAAAATGCCTTGTACATAGCTCCCAGACAAGGAACAATTTCCCCTTGGTCAAGTAAGGCAACTGATATTTTGCACAATTGTGATTTAGACTTTGTTGTGCGTGCAGAACATGTGAAATGCATGGTTTTCGAGAATCCTGTTAGTCTAGAGATAAAACAAAACACTGAATTATTTGATCGTATGATGGAATCCACTCATACGAATATACATGAATTAAACTCCCTTTTTCAAGAATTCAAACCAACGCCTCAAAATGATTTAGAAATAATAAATAATCCGAAAAATCTAAACTCTATCGATAGAGAAATGGGTTTGGCATTATCAGAGTCAGAAAAAGAGTATCTGATTAAAAGTTATCAAGAACTCGGAAAAGAACCAACTGAGTCCGAATTGATGATGTTTGCTCAGGCTAATTCCGAGCATTGTAGGCACAAAATTTTTAATGCAGACTGGACAATTGATGGCGTTGAGCAACCGAAATCATTGTTTAAAATGATTCGGAATACGGAAGCAAATACAGACAAGCCGGCCATTTCGGCTTATAAAGACAACTCAGCAGTTTTTGACGGAGGTGAGTCGGTTCGCTGGTTAGTTGACGAAGACAATAAATATTTCCAGCAAAACAATACAGCTGATATCCTTATCAAAGTAGAAACTCATAATCATCCGACAGCAATTTCACCTTATCCGGGAGCGGCAACCGGTTCGGGTGGAGAAATTAGAGATGAAGCTGCTACCGGTCAAGGCAGTCGCCCTAAAGCAGGCCTAACCGGATTTTCAGTTAGTCATCTTCAAATTCCCGAAAACATCAATAAATGGGAAGAAAATTTAATAGGTAAACCAGAGCGAATTGTTTCAGCTTTAGAAATAATGATTGAAGCCCCATTAGGTGCAGCTGCATTTAACAACGAATTTGGTCGCCCGAATATCTGTGGATACTTTCGTAACATGGAGATTAATACAGAAGATTATGGCTGGCGAGGTTATCATAAGCCAATCATGCTGGCAGGCGGATTAGGAACTATAAATCGTGAATTGGCAATTAAACAAGACACTCAAGCCGGTGATTATTTAGCAGTCTTGGGCGGTCCGGCGATGTTAATAGGTTTAGGCGGTGGTGCAGCATCTTCAATGACGAGTGGGAGTAGTTGTGCGGATCTTGATTTTGCATCAGTGCAAAGAGGAAATCCGGAAATGGAACGTCGATGTCAGGAAGTGATAGACAGATGTTGGAGTCAAGGAGATGAAAATCCGATTCGCTCAATTCATGATGTGGGAGCAGGCGGATTATCCAATGCCATGCCGGAACTTTTGGATGATGCTGGTCTTGGTGGCGTTCTGGAACTTCGTAGACTACAGATCGACACCACATCAATGTCGCCAATGGAAATTTGGTGTAACGAATCTCAGGAAAGATATGTGATGTCAATCAAACCTGAAAAATTGTCTGAGTTTGAAGATTTATGCCGGCGAGAAAGATGTCCGGTTGCAATTTTAGGGAAAGCAACTGAAGAAAAACAACTTAAAGTGACTGACGAATACTTTGAGAATAATCCTGTTGATATTCCGATGGAATTGCTACTTGGAAATACACCTAAAACAGAGAAAAACATTTCAACAGTTCAGCCCAAATTAAATGAACTGGATTTGTCCGGTGTAACAGTCGAAGAAGCAGTTTACCAAGTATTGAATTATCCGACAGTTGCCAGTAAAAAATATCTTATAACTATTGGTGATCGAACTGTTTCAGGGTTAGTTCACAGAGATCAAATGGTTGGGCCTTGGCAAGTTCCGGTAGCCGATTGCGGTGTAACATTAAGAGATTATTGCAGCAATAGCGGCGAAGCTATGGCAGTTGGTGAAAGAACCCCATTAGCACTTATCAATGGTGCGGCATCAGCAAGAATGGCTGTTTGTGAGGCGATTACTAACATTGCGTCCAATGATATTGGTGATTTATCAAACATCAAACTCTCTGCAAACTGGATGGCAGCATCCGGAAAAGGTCGTGAAGATGAAGTTTTGTTTGAAGCTGTGAAAGCTATTGGAGAAGAACTATGCCCGGAGTTGAAAATTGGAATTCCTGTGGGGAAAGATTCGTTATCAATGAATACCCAATGGCAAGATGGGACAGAAGATAAGCTAGTGACAGCTCCGGTATCTTTGATAATCTCCGCTTTTGCTAATGTGAATGATATTCGTAAAAGCGTGACACCGTACTTTAATCGAGAGAAAAAACATTGTTTGTATTACATCGATTTAGCTGATGGTAACAAAAGATTGGGCGGTTCCTGTTTGGCACAAAGCTACAGTCAATTAGGTAATGATTGTCCGGATTTACCGCAAGTGGCAACAATCCAAATATTTTGGCAAACAATGCAGGAATTAGTCAAAAATGAAATAATTTCTGCTTATCATGATATTTCTGATGGTGGTTTGTTTGTTTCAATATTAGAAATGTGTATTGCCAGTCAATGTGGAGTGAAAGCAAATCTCGATTTTAGCAGTTCTTCAGTATTGGAAACTCTTTTCAGTGAAGAGCTAGGAGTAGTAATTGCTATCCAAGAAGATAATGAAAAAGGTTTTAAGGAAATTATCGAAAGGATGAATTTTTCAGAATCGGTTCACTATTTAGGAAAGCCAAAAACTGAAAGAACAATTGTTTTGAAACATAATGAACAAGTGGTTTTTAGCTCTGAATTGCTTGAATTGGAGAAGCAATGGGCTAAGATCAGTCATTTGATGGCAAGTTTGAGAGATAATCCTGAAACTTGTGAACAGGAATATAAGAGCATTGGACAAGATGATTTTGGATTATCTCCAAAAGTTAGTTTTGATTTTGATGAAAATGTAATCGCTCCTTACTTTAATGTGCAAAAACCAAAAGTCGCGATATTGCGCGAACAAGGAGTGAATGGTCAAAAAGAAATGGCAATGGCATTTTATAAATCCGGCTTTGAATGTCATGATGTGCATATGCAGGATTTATTAACTGGAAAAACTGACCTGAGTCAATTCCAAGGATTGGCAGCCTGTGGAGGCTTCTCTTATGGAGATGTTTTGGGTGCGGGACGTGGTTGGGCAAAGACCATTCTGTTTCATGAAAATATAAAACGTCAATTTGCAGAGTTTTTTGCAGACAATAATAAATTTACATTGGGTGTGTGTAATGGTTGTCAAATGATTTCATCGCTTCATGAAATTATTCCGGGTAGTGAATACTGGCCAAGATTCATACGTAATACCAGCGAACAATTTGAGGCCAGGTTTTCGTCTTTAAAAATTGAAAACAGCAACTCAATATTTTTTGAAGGAATGCAGGGAGCGGAAATTCCAGTAGCAATCTCTCACGGAGAGGGTCGAACTGTGTTCAAGAATGTTAATGATGGAATTAACAGTATAATTGCCGCAAAATATATCGATAATAGTGGCGTTGAAACACAAAGCTACCCATTCAATCCCAATGGATCACAACTTGCAACCGCAGCTGTGGTAAATAAACACGGAAATGTTATGGTGATGATGCCTCATCCTGAAAGAGTTTTTCGAGCAGCACAAATGTCATGGTCTCCAAATTCATGGAAGGAAAACTCACCCTGGATGAGAATGTTTTATAATGCCAGAAAATTCGTAGGTTAAAGTATGACTGAAATTCATGATACAAAAGTAATTATTAAAAGGCTTTTAATCAGCACGGTTTTGTATTTACCATTGTGCTTTTTTATTTGGTTTTATTCTGCAACATTGTTAGTGCTACCGCTTAAGTATTTGTTACAGTTTGTTTTAACCACATGGCAGCCTGATTTATTTAACACCGTGAGTCAAAACTACTATATGTTAAGTATAGAAACACTTATTTTCCCTACAGGATCATTTCGTGGACAGGGAGATAAACTTGCAGTTCTGGATGTTGCGGTTAATCCAATGATTTATGGTTATGGTTTAGCTGTCATTTCCGGTTTAACAGTTTCAATACCCGAGTTGTCTCCGGCTAAGAAAATCAAGCAAATATTATATGGTTATATTATTGTTGTAATTATTCAAACATTTGGTTGTTTTTGGGAAGCGATGAAACACTTGGTTTTTTATGGAAGTCCTGACTCTAAGCAAGCTATTTTAGATACAGGATTATTTCCGGACTTGATAGCACTATTCTATCAAATGTCTTACTTAATATTTCCTGCAGTAATACCAGTAGCGGCATGGATTATAATGAACAAGAATTTTATTGGTATAATTACCGGTTTAGATGCAAAAATAAACGGAAACTTAAAAGATACGAAAGTGTCTGATAAAAAGTAACTTCAGGCGTAAATATGGCAGAACAGCAAATTGCAGCAAAAAAAGAAATTGATACAGCGGAATCGAATCCAGCCGTAAACTTGTCGTTTGAGGATAAATTGTGTCAGTACATGATAGAAAAAGGTCGTTTAAAACAGGATGACTTGATTCGTGGTGAGCGTTTGCATAAAGAAAATCCAGAGACGTCATTAGTTCCTCTTTTGGTGCGTTTAGGGTTGGCATCAGAAAGAGATGTTGCTTCATCGCTCAGTGAAGTGATGGAATTAGAAGTCATCAAGGAAAAAGATTATCCTGAGACTATAAATGTGGAAACAGAAATACCAATTCGTTTCATGCAAAAGAGTTTATTTGTCCCTGTTGCTGAAGATGAAGAAACAATCAATGTCATTATGGTTTATCCGAGTGATGAATTTACTGTCAAAGCCATTCGTATGGCATCCGGTAAAAAACTGGATATCAAAATTGGTTTACCCTCAGAAGTTGAGAACGCCATTGAAAAGTATTTTGGCGGCGGAAGATCGGCGATGGGTCAGATTGTTGAAAGTTTGACGGATGAAAGTGCCGGTGATGAAGAAGATGTCGATCACTTAAGAGATTTGGCAAGTGAAGCACCTGTGATTCGTCTGGTGAACATCATTATGCAGAGAGCTGTTGAATCAAGAGCATCTGATATTCATGTTGAGCCATTTGAAAACAGACTGAAAGTAAGATACAGAATTGATGGAGTTTTGCAAGAAGTCGAATCTCCACCGGCACGTTCGACAGCGGCAGTCATTTCAAGAATCAAAATCATGGCAAAGTTAAATATTGCCGAAAGACGCCTGCCACAGGATGGTCGGATTATGCTCAGAGTTCAAGGTAAAGAGCTCGATTTAAGGGTTTCAACAGTCCCCACATCTTATGGTGAAAGTGTGGTGATGAGGATTTTGGACAGGGAAAGTATCGTGTTTGATTTCCACGAATTAGGATTCACCGACAGATTGTTAAAACCTTTTAAAAAATCTTTGGAGCTTCCACATGGCATCATGTTGGTAACCGGTCCGACCGGTTCCGGTAAAACCACAACGCTTTATACAGCATTACAACAATTAAATACCGAAGAACGTAAAATCATCACCGTAGAAGACCCTGTTGAGTATCAACTTACTGGTATTAATCAAATTCAGGTCAAATCATCCATCGGTTTGGATTTTACTTCAGCTCTCAGAGCCATTGTACGCCAGGACCCGGATGTGATAATGATTGGTGAGATGCGTGATTTGGAAACCGCCAAAATAGCCATACAATCAGCATTAACCGGCCACTTGGTGTTGTCAACAATTCACACCAATGATGCCGCCGGTGGAGTCACTCGGATGCTGGATATGGGTGTTGAAGATTATTTATTAACCTCAACAGTCAATGGAATTCTGGCTCAAAGGTTGGTTCGAAAACTCGACCAATCCACCATGAAAAAAGAAATTCTTGCTGATGACGTGGTGAAAAGCATGGGTCTGGATAAGTTAATTAAACTGAATAAATATGCTTTTTACAAACCGGTTCCCAGTGCAACAAATCTGTCGGGTTATAGTGGAAGGATGTCCATACTGGAATTTTTGGAAATGTCGGATTCCATTCGTAGAATCATAATGCAGCATGGAACGGCCGGTGACATTCAAAAACAAGCCTGTAAAGATGGTATGACAACCATTTATGAAGATGGCTTGCTGAAGTGTCTTGAAGGAAGAACCAGTTACGAAGAAGTACTGAGAGTGAGTCAGGAAAACTAATGACGCAGTTTATCTACAAGGCTCTAACTCCTGCCGGTGAACAGCTGGAAGGACAAATGGATGCGACCAGTAAAGCAGAAGTTATTGGTAAAATTCAGGCTGCCGGGAATATACCATTGTTGGCAAAGGAGCTGAGTAGCGGGTTTTCTCTAGAAAATCTATTAGCATCTCGAAAAAATGTTTCGCAAAAACAAATTGGTGAATTTACCGATCAATTAGCAACATTGCTGAATTCAGGAATGCCACTGGAAAGATCATTAACAGTGATGATTGATTTGATTGATAACGAACGGCTACGAATCATGGTTGAGCAAATCCGTGATAAGGTTCGTGGTGGTGGAACATTGTCTGATGCTTTGAAAGAGCAACATGTTTTCACTAATATGTATGTCAATATGGTACGTGCTGGTGAAATGGGTGGAACATTGGAAGTGACGATGGAGCGTTTGGCAGATTATATGGCAAGAGCAAAAGCACTGAAAGATAGTGTTATTTCAGCAATGATTTATCCAATCATTCTGTTTGTATTATCAGGAGTATCGCTTTTTGTACTTTTGGGTAAAGTGGTTCCGTCTTTCAAGCCGATGTTCGAAGATGCCGGAGTTGAACTTCCTGCGGTCACACAACTGGTTTTAAGTATAGCAGAGTTCATACAAAATTATTGGTGGGTTATTGTATTGCTAATCATAGCAGTGATTGTTGCAATCAAACAAAAGCTGAAAGACTCGGAATTTAAACTGGTTTGGGATACAAAACTATTGAAACTGCCACTGTTCGGTGACTTGTTTACACGAATTGATATTGCTCGTTTTTCCAGAACTTTGGGAACATTGGTGGATAGCGGAGTGCCATTGCTTTCAGGATTGCAAATAGCCAAAAAAGTGATAAATAATTCACTCTTGCATCAAATAATATCGGAAGCCTCTGAGAAAGTGAAACACGGTGAGCCTTTGGCGGCAGGCTTAGATAAAGAAAAAGAGTTTCCAAGGTTGGCACAGCAGTTAATCAGTGTTGGCGAAGAAACCGGTAAATTAAACGAAATGTTGCTTAAAACGGCTGATACTTATGATGTGGAAGTCAGAACTTCAGTTGACAGAATGATATCATTGCTGGTTCCGATTGTGGTTCTGACGCTGGCAGCTTTGATATTTTTTATAATTTTTGCCATACTGATGGCAATGTTAAATATGAATGATTTGGTAGGATAAAGGTACAGATATGAATAAAAGAAAACATATAAACATGGGGAAACAAACAGGTTTTAGTTTAATTGAGATTCTTGTTGTGATGGTCATTATGGCAACTATTATGGGAATTGTTGCGAATAATATTGGTAAAAATAAAATTAAAGCAAACATTAAAGCAGCTGAAATCACAATTTCAAAACTGAAAATGGCGGCTGAAAACTTCAATACTGATTTAGGTTATTACCCCAGAACATTGAACGATTTGGCAGAAGATAATGGTGATTCCAACTGGCTTGGGCCTTATGCCAAGAAAAAAGAATTAAAAGATCCTTGGGGTGAAGAGTTTCAATACAGCAATCCGGGTCAAAATGATGAAGAATTTAGTATCAGCTCATACGGTAATGACAGATCACCGGGTGGTACTAAGTTTGATAAAGATATTAACAGCTGGGAAATTTAAGCAGATTCCGAAAAATTTGCCTTTGAGTTAATACCAGATGAAAACAACGTATTCGCAAATCGGTTTTTCTCAAAGAGGCTTTAGTTTGCTTGAAATTCTTTTGGTGATGACTTTCATTGCTGTGATTGCAGGCTTTGTCACAAGCAGTATGACCAAAAGTCTGAAACAAACCAAAATTCGCTCTGTTAGCAAGGATTTGGTTTCAGCGATGCGATACACACGCGGACAAGCGATTGTCAAGCATGAGCAGAAAGTGATTACTTTCAACGTCAGGGAAAAAACTTATCAGGCTCCAAGAAAGAAAATTGTTCACATCCCTGAAGATATGGAAATTAATGTTTACACTGCTGATTTGGACGTTCAGGATGAATCTACCGGCTCCATTCGTTTTTTCTCAGACGGGAGTTCTACTGGTGGCTGGGTGAAGCTGACTTACGGTGAAAAGATGTGGAAAATCAGTGTGAATTGGTTAACTGGTGAAATCACCATGCTTGAAGGGACGTAATGAGAATCTCTCAGTCTAAACAGAATGGTTTTACTTTGCTTGAGGTGCTGGTTGCTTTTAGTATTATGGCTCTGACTTTTGCTACGGTGATGCAAATTATCGCCGGCTCGGCTAAAAATACCGTCAGAGCATCTCATGAGACAAAAGTCGCCATGTATGCTCAAAGTAAAATGGATGAACTTGGGTTGTTTGAGCTCATTGAAGAAGGTGGAAGCAATGGTGAATTTGAAGAGAATATTCATTGG
>JAGRJP010000080.1 GCA_020442665.1 Lysobacterales bacterium | reverse complement strand
CAATCAAATTCACCACCACTTGTTATATCATTATCTGCTGACTTAGTAACTTGCAAATCAGCAACGGCATTTCCTATTGGCGGGTCAACCGGCGGTGTCACCGGACTGTTTGTGATATCGACACTTATTTGTGAAGTATTATTTGCGGAGTTTTGATCGGTATCTAACATACTGACATCAGCAGTATTTTGTATCAGGCCTAAATCTGCCGGTGCTATGACATTCAGTTTAATCTGTGAAGCAGACGCCGGAGTTAATGTTGCAAGGCTACAAATTACTTGAGCTAATCCCGAACAAGACCATCCCGCGGCATCTATGGATTGTAAAGTAATACCTTGAGGTAAGCTATCAGTTACAACAATTGAGCTTGCATCCGCAGATCCTAAATTTGAAACAGTCAAAATATATTGAAATTCAGACGAAGGCAACATGCTCGTTGAAGAAGCTGTTTTTGCTATGCTCACATCATGTACTTGCGTATTGATTTGATTCACATTTAGAATCGAGTTATTCAATACCGGCTGTAATAAATTTGTACCTGTCAGAACTGCGTTATTGATATAATCTGTTCCAATAACAGCCGGGGAAATCGCCTGAACTTGAGCTGTTATCATTTCGCTGCTGCCGACTGACAAAGCAGAATCAAACAAACAAGTCATCACTAAACCACTAGACGTACAGTTCGGAGTCGTTGGTAATGTTGTGTATGTAAATCCTACAGGCAAAGTATTGACCAATACAGGGTTTTCAATGTCTTCAGTTCCGGTATTGTTTAATATCAATTGCAAATCAAATAAACTACCCTCATCGACGGGATTTGGATTTTGAATTACTGATAACGAAGCTGATGTATCAGTAACTAATAATGTATTTTGAGCTGTTTGTGTAACCGCATTTTCCGCTACAACAGTAGCAACATTTATCAGTTGTAAACTTGTCGAGTTTGCATCATTTGTAACAAAAAACTCAATGGTGCTACCTGTACCAGGTGACAAATCTCCTATAAATAAACAGTCATACTGCAATGCTGTGTTTGAACAACTCCACTCTTGTGTAGCTAAAGAATCGACTGTAAGAGAATCGGGCATTAAATCGCTCAAATGAAGCCCTTGAGCGTTTTCAGTTCCTGCATTTACTACATCAATTCGATAAACAAAACTGGAACCTCTTGATATTTGTGCGATTGGCACATTATCCAATAATGCTTGCTTCGTAATTGTTAGCACAGTTGGGTTAACAGTTGGATTCACAATATCAATAATAGCCGGCGCAGAACTTAAATTATCACCGTTTGTTAAACTTGAAGCTGAAGCTATATTTTGGATTCCCAAACCAGGTACTGATGCGATTGCATTGATATCAATAGTAACAGTTTGTCCTGGACTTAGGGTATTATTGGCGTCGTTCTGGCACGAAACTTCATGATTATTAGTATCATAATTACAGTTAAATCCCATAGTTGCAGAAAAGCTATCAAAAGCCACATTCACAGGTAATGTGTCTTTAATAAGTAGATCATTATAATCAATTGCAGCTGAATTATTTGTAGCTGAAATTTGATAAAAAACTGTATCTCCAACTGCAAATTCATTGGTAGCACCACTCGCACTTCCTGCCGCTACTCCACCTGTAACAGTTTTATCAATTGATATTTCACCCATTGGAATGGCTATTATCTCAAATGAATCACTGGATGAAGAGTTATTACCAGGATCAGCATCTGCGTCAGCCGTTATATTTGCTGTATTTACAACAAATGTTCCAACATTTCCGGTGACTTCAACAGTAATTTCCACACCATCATCTGCCGTTGTAAAAGGTAATGACGCTGCTGTACAGGTTACCTTATTATTTACTGAATCGAATGGATCACAAACAAAATTTGGACCTAAAGCACTATGTGAAAAGTATGTCACTCCAGCTGGTAAAACATCAGTAATTACAACATTAGACCCGGCAGGCGAAGCACTGCTTAAGTTTTTCCCAAGTATTTTATATACAACTTTATCTCCTTGCATTGCTACAAAAGCACCAGCACCACCTGAAACACCGGATTGAATTGTTTTTATTACAGTAATATCAGGATCAGACGCAGGCTGATTAATATTCACTGTTGCAGGATTGCCAATATTGTCATTATCAAATGGGTTAGAGTCTAACTCATCACTTGCAGCAACTGCGGTGTTTTCTTTTAAACCTGTCGTCAGACCAACAACCTGAAGTTTAATCACATCAGCAAAATTTGGCGAACTTGCAGGAATTGAAGGATGTATACACTGGACACCTTGCGATGTATTCTGATCAACAAATGGGTCGGCAGTACAACTCCAGTTTCCTGTCGAAATATCTCCAACAAATTTTACACCGGCTGGAAGCGGATCAGTAACTATTACATTTGTAGCTGATGTTAAAGACAAGTTATCGACATGGATATGATAAGCAAAATCAACTCCGACATCGACGTCAGTAATCAGTGTTCCACCTAAATCTTTTACAAACTTAGTTAATCTTAAATCAGTTAATAATTCAGTCATTTCAATATCAAATGCGTCCATATTGTCTGACAAATTGACTTCGTTACCAGACAAATCTGAAACTTGGACGTTAATTGAATTACCGTAAACACCTGCTGTTGCTGGGTATGACGATATATCAGCTGTCAGGGTTAGTACATCTCCGGGATTTATTGAATCATCTTGAAGAGTACACAATGTTCCTCCTGTTTGTGGAGCACAATCCCAGACTCCGGCAACCTGAGCAGGTAGAACGCTTGTATTGGTGACACTAAATGCTGGGTCAAAACCTAAAAAAATCTCCACGTCAGAAGTGAAACTGGCATTTCCAATATTTCGAACTTCATAGACTAACGGTGTGGAAGTAATAGTTCCCAGCGGAATTGACAATGGAACTGATACAGGGTTTAATCGTGTCAGTGCCAAGTCATAATTTCCGGCAACAACATCAATACTCGTAGATATTGTATTATTTGAAGTATTGGTTTCTGTCCCACCAAAATCCAATAGGGTGGCATTTAGATTAAATGTACCATTTGAGCTCACTGAAAAGTCTAGCGTGAAATTAGTCGCTGACCCTGATAATACTGGATTAAATGTCGAACAATCCAGAATTCCAGTTGATGGGGTACACGACCAACCTGTAGGAATAATACTAGATCCTTGTTCAAATATTAGATTAAAGTCATCATAAATAATTGTTATACCAACTCCTGAAGTTGCATCTCCCCCAAGATTGTCAACTTTAAAATCTATACTCACTGGAGTTGCTTGATTTTCTACTGCATTATAAGTTGCGAGTGTGGCCGAATCATTAAAATCCAAATCCGGCTCTGAGCCTAATATCGTCACGTTTATTGCCGACGAATCATTTAATGCATTAGTATCCGTTTCGACGAAATCTTCGACCCTTACAGTTATTGCTTCTGGGCCAAGAGAACCTGCTCCTGCAGTTAAATTGATTTGTACAGATTTCGAACCTGCAGCATTTAAAATTGATGCTGATTCGACAACAATTTCACCGGGAATCGTCGATTCGTCGGTCCAATCTCCACCAACAACTGAGTCTAATGTAGACTGGTCTAAAATATTTGATGGTGTTGATCCATCCATATTTATAATTATTCTTTGTCCTGTGGATGTTGTTACTCCCGACAAATCATCAGTATTCGCAATATCAATCAGAAGCGAATAACTTGTGCTTGCATTAATTGTTGTTCCTGGATTAATTTGAAAATTTGATACTGACAAATCTAATGCTAACGCACTATTAGCAATAAAAATCAGAACAAGTACTTTAAGAAAATTTTGTATTTTATTGTTTTTCATGAAAATTCCCGATCCATTTAGTAACTTATTAATTATACACACATTTCAACAAATGATTCTATTGCAAACAAATATTTATTTACAAAATGAATCTTTTAACCCAAAGATGCCCCCACAACTGTAACTCTAGCAGTTAAAATCGCTCTGGGAAAACATAAAATCATAAATTTTGCTAATATGTGATGAGTTTCACTTTTTTAACAACTATTCTATGTATCAACAACATAAGTTGATCCAAAACCAAATAATATAATGGCTATTGTGTAAATTTTGGTCATTTGCATTTATTATCCGCACTCTCTTGATAACAGTGAAATTAATATGACTCAAACTGCTCTATTAGAAAGAAGTGATAACAAATGTGAATTATGTGGAAACACTAATAATCTGGATTCTTATACTTTACCTCCGGACAACATCCCTAGTTTCGATAAAAGCATTCTGGTATGCGATAATTGCATGAAGCAAATCAACCAAGATGAACCGATGGACTCCAACCATTGGCGTTGTCTAACTGAAAGTATGTGGAACGAAAATTTACCTGTTCAAGTTATGTCCTATCGTTTGCTTTCACGATTAAATTCAGAAAGTTGGGCGCAAGATGCACTTGACATGATGTATCTGGATGATGATGCATTGGCATGGGCAAAAGCAACCGGAGACGGTCAGAAAAAAGATGAGTCGCTTATTCATAAAGATAGCAATGGAGTTCAACTTGAGAGTGGCGATACGGTAGTTTTAATTAAAGATTTGAATGTTAAGGGAACCAGCTTCACTGCAAAAAGAGGAACAGCAGTTCGTAAAATTTCCTTAGAACTGGACAATCCTGAACATATTTCTGGAAAAGTGAACGGACAAACTATCGTAATTTTAACAAAATACGTTAAAAAATCCTGATTAGAATTTATTCAAAACCATTCTGAAATATCAAATCAGTCACCATCGCAGTCGCAAGACCATTGATATATTCTTCAATAGCTGTGTAACCGGATGGCATAATTGTATTGTGGTCACTTCCGTTGTTTGGATTTAAACCGTTCTGATTTTCCCAACTATCGGGCATTCCGTCATTATCTGAGTCCAGTGGTGGCGGTAAAACGGTTAATCCATCCATCAAATCCGCTGGGCGAAAATTATCCCACTGCCCGCTTCGGGTTTGTAAATCATTGATAGATGTTCTGGATACAATATCTCTTGGAAAAGCTCCAACCTGCTGAGCCAACAAATCTTCAATTTCATTACTGCTATGAGTTAAAATTGAAACACTTCCATCAGAGGTAAAATCAAATTCACCCGATTGATTGAACTGACCGGAAACAATTCCGCAACAAGCAAATGTGTATTCATTCTGAAATAATGTATTGGTCCATGGATTATTCACAACTCCATTAAATACACCCGGATCTTCAACAAGATTATCCTCCATCCAGTATTCAGTTAATATTGGAGGAGCCGGATTTTCAGGATCAAACCAAAATGGCGCCAGAGAAATACTCGGACCTGCGATATATTTGTTACCGATAATATTAAATTTATCGCTCGCAACAATATTATGATGAACAAATCCTTCTCTGCCATTGTAAATCACATTATTTCGCACATCAGCGGGGCCAACTGATAAAGCCGGTGTTCGATTACGAGCATGAGCAAAATAATTATGATGAATGGAAATAAAACCTCCCGGAAGTGAAGAACCATCACAACTGTTATCATCCAGACAAGGTCTGTGGTTTAGAATGCCTTTATTGTGTGTCCATCCGTTAGCAACATCATAGATGGGATAGGATATATTCGACCACTGAACCGTTATATGGTTTGCTCCACCCCAGAAGTCGATATTTTCATCAGCACCGTGCGAAACATCCACATGATCCAGAATAATATTGTTTGCCGTTGAAAACTGGATTCCATCATGCTGACTGGAAGGCCATGAAGCATCAGGATCAGGCGGTCTGACACGAATATGTCTGATAATAATATTATTTGTATCACTTCCATAAGTGGTATAAAGATGCCCAACAATGGTGATTCCTGCTCCAGGTGCAGTTTGTCCGGCGATAGTGACATCACCATGAGGAATATGTACATCACCGGTAATTATTCCCGAAACATCAAAAACGATAATTCTGGCACCGGATTGATTTAATGCCCATTGCAATGAACCGGTTCCCGAAGCATTTAAATTAATCACTTTCAAAACCGCTCCATTCCTGCCGCCACTTGCATTTGCTCCAAAACCTTCAGCTTCTGGGAAAGATTTCAGTTGAGCAAAAACATTCGTGGTAATCACAACCGGAATTATCAATAAAATGCTCACAAAAGTATTTTTCATTTAAAGTTTCTTTGAAAAATTAATTTCAGATTATAAATTGGATTATTAGGATTTACTGTGAACAAATTCATAGTATCGACTTATCACTCAAAACCATTTTGAAAAATCAAATCATTACTTTTCCAGTATTCCAATAATTCAAGTAGTGCCAAAGGTGGGTTTTCAGGTTGACTTCGATCCAATTGATCCATTTCATTCAATCCATGACATGATGTGCAAACTCTGATTTCTCCGGGTTGAAGCGTCACCCAAACTCGTTCTTTAACAATTCCAAATCCATCGGCATCTGTTAACTGCCATGTTAATGCCTTTTGTGCCGGAACCATCGCAGCCATCGAACCATCAGATGCAATCTTAAAATAGGAATTGGAATATTGATTATCCGGAACATTACTGACAGGTTGAGCATAGCTCTGATTGGTATGCAATGGCACCGGTTTTACAGCTCGTCCGGGCTTGTTAACATGATCTCTCACCAAATCTCCCTGAAATATCTGAAAAAAAGGCACTTGGTAAACAGTATCATTCTGATTAACCACGCTAGAAACACCTCCGGGAACTGACAGATTGTAAGGTTGTTGTTTATCATTTTCATCTCTGGTGGTGACATTTCTACTGACTATCAAAGCCAAATTTGAATTTTGTAAAAAATTCTTAAATTCAATAACATCAACCATTGCTGTCTGAAATACCTGAGTTTCAGGAAGTTCTAACGCATCAGCTTGAGCCGTCGGTGGTGACATCGGCTTAACTTCAATCGGATATAATTGCCACATTGCCCCTGAAAAACTAATTGGAACATGCTGCAAATTACTATTAAGCACTCCATCTCCATTTCCCCAATGATTGATTTCTTTTGAAATAATTGGAGTGACCGGATCACCGGCTTTCATAAATTGACCGTCTGAGATGAGTGTTTTTATCTGAAAATTAAAGTTTGGTACTAAATTGGGAGAATCATTCGCTGTTGCCTGATTTGTCGTATAATCGGTACACTGACCTCCGGAAAAATACACTCCAGATTGTGAATGTGAGACGATGATTTGTCCATTGTTTAAGGGAACAACATGTCTAAATTTTCCTTTGTAGCCGTTTTGAGGATGGTCGCAATTATTTTGAGCATCGGGTATCACAAATTGACCTGAATAATCCGATACTTGTTGCAGTGGCATATTATCGGCATTTCTACCCGGCTCTGCTAACATTTTAAATATCCGACCACTTCCTTGCGACCCAAAATGAGGAGCGTCAATAAAATAATACTCATTCAGATTGGTTGGATTCTGCTTTGTTCTTAGCATATGAGCCGACATCTCAGGCAAATGGCTCAGAGGAGTTAAAGCGGAATCATTCTGGAAATTTGCCCAAAGATAACGCGATAATTCATGCCTTCCAATATGATTTATGGTTTCAGCATTATTAAATGTAAAAGCATCAACCTGCCAAGTAAAAAACAATTTCATATTGTACTCTGACATCAATCCATATGGTGTCATGAATTGATCCAGTTCACCACCTCTGGGTTCTGGAAAGAATTCTGAAGTTTGATTCAGAATTGTTGCATTTACCGACTCACTATCCCAATCAAATGCAAAACCTTGTTCCAAAAATAAATCCTGCTCTAAGTGATCCCAACTGCTAAATAACAATCGACCGAATGAATCAATCATTGGGTCAAAAACACCCGAAGGAGAATTGAATATTATTTTGTGTTCTCCGCTAATCCGATCTAACATCCAAACTCCACTTGTTGTAACGGCCCGATCGTATTCATCTCTTAAAGGTAAAAGATGAGTCGCATTCATGCCTGAGGGAGGAATATCTGTTGTGACTATAATTTGATTGGATTCAACCCCATAAATCCCTTCGACATAATTATAGCTACTATTTTGTTGAGGAATCTTCATAAAAGTCGGGTTGTCAGCCAATCCCAGTCCGCAAATTTCATACAATTGCCATTTACCATTGTTGTTGCTTGAGTCAAACAATCCGGAAGGAGAGCCTTTTACCATAGAAAATAAAACACAAGTTGCATCCCAGTTCAGCGATGGCGAACGGATTGAAATTGTATCAGGACCAAATTGGTTTGGATTATTATTTATACCTTGTCCGGCTTCAGCAGTTAAATTTCTTAAACATCCCGAAGGAATTTCGGGAGAATAATCAGGAGGATACATAATCCATAAATCACCACCTCTTCCTGCTTCCGCAGTTGTCGGTGCATGATTTCCAAATGTCGATGTGGACACTCCAAAATCAGCCGCCAGTGGCTGTTGAGTCACAAATATCAAAGGATTTGATATGTTATTTGCTGATACAGGAATTTGCAGATTGTTTTGTGGTTGTAAATTGAGACATCTTTCAAGATAAATCTGCGAACTAGCAGAATTTGAATATGCTACAATAAAAGCAAATATAAAATAGAATCTTATCATATTATTTAATTCAACATTATGGCAATTATCTGGCTCGGACTACAATTGCTTCAATTTCTGATATTGCTATAAGCCCATCATAATATTCTTTGTTTGTTATTTTTTCAATATACAGATACTTATCACTGACAGACTTTACAACACCTTCATAAACTTTACCTGACTTTAATTCAACACTAATTATTTGACCCTTAAGTAAAGTTAAATTTTTATAAATTGAATAATTAACACTTATCTTTTCATGATTGACAGTCATCTTTGCCTGCAAATTGTGTACAGAAAACAAAAAATTGATAAATATCACGACAATAAATAAAGAGTTTTTTTGCCAATTCATAATTTGGTATATTTTTGTTTATAATTTTATAAATGAAATTTTAATTATAAACCGAACAAATTTATTCAAACCCATTTTCAAATATCAAATCAGTTCTGTACACATAAACAGAGCCAGCATTGATACTGGGAGTGTCCTCTTGATGAGCACCAATCATCATCCATTGATCGGTTAATTTGACCGAAACGCCAAAATAATCCTCTGTATCAAAATCATTGGCTCTAAGTAATTCTTCATGCTCCCATAAACCTGTCGTCTCATTGAGAGACAACAAGTAGGCTGCTCCATTGTCAACTTTTGTATCATGGTCTTCGCGCCAAGCACCCACCAGCAATTTCTTGCCATGAATACTTACTGAGTACCCGAATCTGTCACCATCACTACTGTTTTGTGAGACTATAGATTGAATTTGACTCCAAGAAGTCTGAAGTTCATCTTTTTTATAATAATAAACACGACCATTGTCCAAATGTTGACCAACATTGTCCCAATTCGCCCCAACTATGGCTTTATCACCTTGTAAACTGACTGCAGTACCTACAAAATCGTCTGGATTACCAAATGTCAAGGGTAGTAATTTATCTTGAAAATTCCAACCTTGAAACACAGGGTTGTACTGATAAATATATGCTGCTCCGGCATTGTTGGCAATATCATCATCCTGATAAGCTCCAATCAATATACGAGAAGAATCCAAACTAATAGCATAGCCAAATGAGTCATCCGGATCACCATCATTGGGCATAATCTTTTCGGACAACTCCCAATTATTATTTACAGCTTGATAAATATAAACGGCTCCACTGTTGATACCGTTTTCATCATCACTATAGGCGCCAATTGCTATTCGATCACCGTGAATATCTACAGCAAAACCGAATAAGTCATTTTGTGCAAGCAAACCCTCACCCGAGCGAATATTTTGAGTTTCAACCCATTTAAAACCATCATATTCAAAAACATAAACGGAACCGGCGTTAGATACCGGCACAGGAATACCACCATTAAAAATGATATAATCATCTTTAAAAGCACCGATAACAATCCTATCCCCATCAATAGCTACCGAACGGCCAAACTCATCTTCGGTTGCTCCATTAGTTGCAAGCAGTTTTTTAACTAAAGTCCACTCGCTGGTATTGCCAATATTTTTATACTCATAAACATAGGCGGCGCCGGCGTTGTTTCCCTTATCATCATCTCGAAAAGCACCAACTACCGCTCGATTACCGGAAATATCCAAACTCACACCAAATGCATCTTCCTCCGTATTGTCTTCGATATTAAATTCCTGATTATGATTCCAGCAAGGAGAAGAGTTACAGCTAATATCGGTTTCAAATTTGTAATATTGTGATGCAATATTGTATTCTCCTAACAACATTTCATCTCCTTCCAATGATACAATGAGAGATTGTGGTGAGTTTGGAGTAAATATAGTTTCTTCAAGCGACCAAATAGTGCTATTTTTCTTATAAACCAATAAACTTTTAGGATTCGTTCTTGCAAAAACCACTTTGTCATTGCTCATATCTAAATCAAATCCTAAACCGGAATTGGGATTTCCATCAATCACTAAAAATGATTGAAACCAATTATTGATTGCCAACTCAAAAATATAGGCTTTAGATAAAACACCTGAAACAGAAATAATATCACCATCAATAGCAACATTATCTCCAAACTCATCGCCAGCTGCCGCATCATTGGCGGTGATGCGTTGAGACTGCGACCAACTGATTCCATTAAAATCATAAACATAAACCGCACCAGCATCGGCACCAAATTCATTGTCTTCTGAGTTCGCGCCCACAACAAACCGATTACCACTCGAATCCAAAGCCAAATCACTGCCGAAACCGGAAAACTCTATAGGGTTATTTGCCAAAATTTTAATTGGATTGCTCCAGGTGCTATTATTCGAGTCGTATGTGTACACATAAACAGCACCGGTAACAATTTGTGGGTTGGTGTTATTTTTTGCATTGCGATCTGCGACAATCAGTCGATTATTGGCTAAATCAATTGATTCTGAGAATAAATTCGTTGAAGACGAAAGTTTTAATTTATCTGTTTCTATCCACTGACTTCCTTGCAATTGAAAAATATAGACCGCTCCGATTGCAGAACTGCCACCTGAGCCTACAGCAATCATATTTCCATCTATAGCAACGGATTTGCCAAAAAACTGATAACTCACACCATCGCTTGCTACTAATTTTTGTACTTGCGACCATTGACCATTATTAAGTTCAAAGACATAGGCAGCTCCGGAGATAAAACCATTATCCTGTGCTCCGATGGCACCAATAACAGCTCGACCATTGTTTCCATCCAATGAAATAGATGCCGGTTGCCCAAAGACATTATCTGCGAAAATCTTATAATCAAATATGGCCGATTTTAAATCACTCCAGCTTGATGCTTCGATGTTATCAGGTTTTATTGCATTGAGCATAGAGTCCAATTTTGGATTTCCGTATGCAAAACCGAGTTGAAAAAATATAAAAAAATAAATTATAGATAAAAATTTGCTTTTCATTGCTCATACCTTTTTTGTTCATACAATATTTAAAAGGTAAAAACTTCGAAAAACCGAACAATTATTTTTTATATCTCGAACCCGGATTGAAAAATCAAGTCTGGATTGACCTCAACAGCCCCAATGTCACAAACCTGAATTCCATCACTATCACCATCTAACGGGCGAAGTGTGCCATTGATATCATGAAGGGTACAATTCTGATTCAATGCTGAATCAACAAGAATACTACCTGGAAGTGGTTTGAGTGAGTAATGCCTTGTGTCACTTGTGATTAAGTGCGAAAGGTTTAAATCACCACTTAATAAATCTGTTGGCTGAATATTAATTCTGTCATTCATATTAATTGGAGATATGTAATTACCTCCGTTTGAATTAAAACTAGTGATGAATATTGGGTTATCATCCAATTCTATAACACTATTTTGAATGGTGATAAAACCAAAGCCACCATGAACATCAAGTAATACAGACCCAGAATTATCATAAAGGGTTGAATTCGCAATCAATATTTCAGAACCTCCATCGTTCAGAAATAAAATACCTGATGAATTTTGACCTCCTAAGTTTATATTTTGTGAGAATGTTGAATTATAAATCTTCATATCAATCTTGGAGTCATTGTAAATAACTGATACGCTATGACCTTGGTTACCAATAAAGCTACATCTATCCATAAATACTTCAACATGAGAAACCGGTAAAGGAAATGTTCGGGTGTTTTGAGAGCCAATGATAGCGACTCCTTCACTAAAATTATTTTTAAATACACAGTTTTGAATATTCAAAATAGCATTGACATTAGTCGTTTCGGAATACTCATGAATGTTTGTGATTCCTGATGCTATAAAAGGCAAAGATGAATCAGATTGGTTCTGAATAAAACTAATATTATCAGCATTGACTCCTCCTTTGTTAAGAATGACGGAGCCATTTTCATTCTCTTTAAATGTCACATGATTGAGTTCAAGCAATTGATCGTATTCAACAAAAACACCACTTCCCAATTTACTGAAATCATTAATGGTTTGTTGTGGTGGTTTTCCTTTGATTATTGATAAGTTTGACAAACTTAGTGTATTTGCATTAACTCCTTGACCTCCATGTAAATGAAAAACCCGATCTGCCAATATCCCATCAATAATGGTTAAATTTTCATCACTACCATTGATATTAACAGAGTCCGTAATATCCAAATCACCACTAACTGCTGAGTTTTCAAATGCGCCCACAAAAGTGAGTTGATAGACTCCATTGGGGATATTAATTATATCAATACCCGCATTGAGATTCGCCTCAATAATGGCGGCTCTGAGACTGCAATCTGAAGAATTATTCACCGAGCATATCCCATTTCCCGGCATATTATCAGGTAAATCATCAGTTGTAGTCACATTAAAAATTACAGCGAATGAGAATGATGTGTTAAATATCAAAACCGCAATAAACAATTTCATAATAAGTTGAAACATTTCTAAAAGATAAACAATCTTCACCATAAATTTAGGTATGAACAATCGTGAAGATTGCTATCTTTATTTCCTTTTTCCTACTTCCTACTCAAAACCGTTTTTGAAAATCACATCATCAACAAACACATAAACTGTCCCTGAATCATCTGTATTACTAATTTGATCAAAACGATGGGCCCCAACCATGGTCCATTGATCCGTTAATGCCACTGAAACTCCGAAATAATCGGTAGAACCACCATCATCCGGAACTATTTTCTCATATTCCGTCCAGTATAATGTTTTTGGATTTTGATTAAACAAATAGACCGAACCGGAATCAGTTCCATTGTCATCATCCAGCCACGAACCAATTAGTACTTGATTGCCAAAAAGACTCACAGAATAGCCAAAACGATCATTTGGCTCATGGTCACTTGCTGTTAATACTTGAGATTGATTCCAATCATTGGTCGTTGAACTTTTTCTGAAATAATAAACACTCCCGGCATCATCATTTGTTGTTGGGGTATCATCATAAAATGCTCCAATCATTGCATGATTGCCTTTTAGACTGACTGCCGTTCCGAAATATTCACCGGCATCACCCACAATATTGTTTGGAAGGAGTTTGTCTTGCAGTAAATATCCCATAGCGATTATAGGATCGTATTGATAGAGATATGCTGCTCCGGTGTTTGTATCTCTTTCATCATTCTTATAAGCACCGATTAACACTCGATTACCATCCATGCTGATAGAATATCCAAATTCATCACCGGGATTACTGTCTGCCGGCATGATTTTCTGAGTTTCAATCCAGTTGTTACCATCAAAATCATACACAAATACAGAACCGGCATCATTTCCATTTTCATTGTCCAGATGAGCTCCGGCAATGATTCTATTGCCTTTAACATCGACTGCATAACCAAATAAGTCCCCGGCTGAGTTTATAAACCCATCACCAGTCAGTTTAGCTGATTGTAACCATTTTGTTCCGTCATAATCAAAAACATAAACCGACCCGGCATTGACATTATCAGTCATTGTCACAGGGTTATAAATATCATCAGCAAAAGCTCCAACGACGGCACGATTACCGTCGATTGCCACCGAACGCCCAAAAGCATCATTATCAGCACCATCCAAAGCTGTGAGTTTTCGAGCCTGATACCAGTTATCTAACTGTTCCGAATATTCAAAGATATAAGCTGCTCCAGCATCCACTCCTCTGTCATCATCCTGATAAGCACCAACGATGGCAAAATTACCGGAAATGTCCATAGCAATACCGAATCCATCTCCATTGGTCACATCATTATCATAAAAGGTTTGTTGCAATGTCCATGTACAAGGGTTGATTGAACACAATGAACCTTCAATTGAACTACCACTTTTTAATACATCCGGAATGTTTTCATGATAGTATGCCTGATAGCTTCGCCTTGCTGAGAACATTCGATCTTCGTGAATATCAATTGCGTTTGAACCTATTTTATTTGCAGTATCCACTATTGACTGCTCTAGCTGCCACTGCTGTGATCCATTCTTCTGATAAAAAAAGTAACCGGGTGATATTTGCAATTGACTGTTATAATATCGACTGACAACAACGATGCCATTATCAACATCAATGGCAGAACCAAAGTCCACATCGTTGTTGGCATCGGACAACTGTGCGGTTTCCTGCCATGTTCCTCCCAGATTCTCAAAAATATAAACCTTGTTGTTCGTAAAATCACTCGGATCAAAAGTAGTTGCAACAATTATGTCACCGGAAATTGCCACCTTACCTCCAAACGAATCTCCAGCTCCGGTTTCTGAACCTGATAACTCTGCCGATTGAAGCCAGATAGAACCTGACTTATCAAATACATAGACTGAACCCGAACCTGTGCCATTATCATCGGTTTCAAAAGCACCGATTACCACGCGATTGCCACCAAAATCTAAGTCGATGTTAATACCAAAATGATCTCCTTCCTGTTTATCAGCAGCAAATATCTTGGTCACAAGAAGCCATGAGTCTGTATTGCTATCATATTGAAATTCAGAGACTGAACCTGTACTCACTTGCGGATTGGAATCATCCAAACCCAAGGGATCTGAGACAAGCAAGCTATTGCCAACAATGCTTACCGAACGCCCAAAGTCATTGCCATTGGTAACATCATTGGAAAACAAACGGCTGTGAAACTGCCATTGTGTTCCGTTATAGTGAAAAATATCGGCAAATCCTTTTGTTTGTGATGAAATAGTTGGTGCACCAACCACGACCCAATCACCATCGATGGAAACAGAGTTACCATAATATTGACCGTATTGGCTGTCGTATGAAATCAGTTTAGCTGTTTGAGTCCAATTGCCATTATCTTGCTCAAAAATGTAGGCCACCCCCGAAAGGCTACCTCCATCTCTGGAGCTTCTGGCACCAACAACCGCTCGATTTAATATCGGATCCATACTGACTGCTGTACCAAATTCGGTTACAAAACCATCTCTGACAATTAGTTTTTGCTCCATAAGTGCAGCCTTTAAGGACTGTAATTGATCCTCTTCTTTGCTTTCACCGGCAAATCCTTGCAAACTCATTAGCAACGTAAAAATAATGATAAAAAATGAATTCTTTTTGTTTGATTTCAATGTTTTCATAATAACTTCCCAAAGTGTAATTATTTTTAGAAAGTCAAAACCACGAACAATCCGAACATCTTTTTTCAAAAAAATGTTCGCTTCTAAAAGAAAAAATCATTTCTATGAAAAATTATTACGGGAAAACCGATATATGTATAAAAAACTAATCTATTGTATGGAAAATCAAAAAACCGTTCATTTATTCCTGAAAGATGGGCATGTAATACCTTGTATTATAACGAAAATTGACTCTCGTCTGCTCATTGGAAAGAACCAGCAGTTTGATGAAATCGTTGTCGAAATTGCGAACATTATTTGTATAGGTTGCTAAATAAATGTTCGCTTTTGTGACTCTCTACACTTTTAATCAAAAAACTAGCAGGAGATTTTTTTGTTTAGAAAAATAATTAAAAATCGTTACCAAAAGCATCAAGCCATTGATGATTCTTCCAATAACAATAAACTTGCATTTGTTTTTGACATCAATGGAAAACTGGTAACAGACGATAATGGCAACCCCATAAGAGAAAGACGTTCAGGGGTTGATAGAAGAGTTAATGCGGAAGACAGAAGAATGAGCATTCGCTGGGAGCCGGATAAATTGCCTCGCAGGCAAATAAAAGACCGGCGCAAACCCAATCTCAGTTGGAATCGAAGTAATAATCGTGACTAAATATTTTTGCGGAATATAAATGTAGATAAGTATTGTAAAATATTGTTTTTCATTACTACTTCCCCCCGATAATTGGTAATACAACTTTTTACATGCTTATTTACATTTATTTAATTTCCGGATTTAATTCGCTTTCTGATTTGTTTTAAGCGTTCATTTGGCAGAGTTAACTTTTCACTATCTTTTCCAAAAACTTTAGTTTTGTGAGAAATTACATCAACCATTTCAGTCTCTGCAATTTGATAATTCCCAATCAAAAAATCCGACCATGCTTTTGCTTCTTCCAATTCAAGAATAATTAAATTATCAGGATTCAGATTTTCATAAGCTATATCTCTGATTTCTTCAATTAGTTTCAATGCTTTATGGGGATTTTCAGAGTCAACATAAAGTTCAATCAGATTGTACTGATGTGTGAGCGTTTGTGGATTGGACTGACCAAGTATTTTTTTGGATATCTGAATAATCTTCTGAAATATTCTCTCAGCTTCACTAAATTGTTTCAGCAACTTCAATGAAGAAGCATAAACAGATTGACTGTAAAGATAAGCAACAGATTCCTTTCCGAAATAATCGATGGTCACTTGCATAACTTCGTCCAATTCTTTTATTGAGTCATTGGGTTTGTTATTCTCATAGTAAGCATTCGCCAGATTTAACTTAAACACAATGAAATCGGGATGTGATTGACCCAGATATTCTTCACCGATTCTGACAAGTTCCTGATATATTTTAAGAGCTTGTTGGGTATCACCGGTTTGAGCCAGAGTCTGGGCCATATTATTTTTAACTGCCAATAAATTGTTGTTTGTTTTTTGAGCAAATGATTCGAAGTTTTGTTCCGCTAAACTGTAATATTCCATTGAATCATCAAACTGGCTTTTAGCGGAATATAAATTACCAAGCAGCATATAAATGAGCCCTTTTTCACGATTCACATTCAATGATGGTAATTGAGAGTTCCAATATTTTAATGAGTTTTCCAAATGATGTATCGCCGCTTCATTATCATTCTCTCTGTCCAACAATAATGCCCATGAATACTCCAAACGAGCAAAAACAGAGGGTTCCGAGATTTTTTTCGAAGAATAGATTTCAGAAGCCTGAGATAAATACTCTCTGGCTTTTATATTTGACTCCTTGTCAATATTTTTCCGCATAACAAATATTGCTTTGCCATAGAGTATCTGAACCCGAAGTAAATCATTTAATTCAGGATAAGTTAATATCTCATCTAACAAAGCAGAACCTTTGTCGATATATTTCAAATTTTTCAATGAATAAGCCAGTGTATAAAGTGTTTTAGCTTTTGTACCATTTGAAATTTTTTCATTCGATTTGGTCTCTGAAATTAAGTCATCTAAAACATCGACCATTAATACATCTTTACCCTTAACACCGGGTGAAACCGAAGACAGCATATTAAACATTAAATCATTGATTTCTGATGTTTCACTTAATGCCTGTCGGGTGGATTTATTGGCTTTATCCAGTTTCAAATTACTGTAAATGAGAACCACAATCACACAAATTAATAAACTTAAAATAGAAATAATCGTGAAGCGTTTTTTTTTCTTTTTGGGAATATTGTCTATAAACTCAATATCATCAATGACTTCATCAATTGTCGGGCTATCCTCCGGATTATAGCAAAGCATATTTTTAATCAATTGCTTCCACTTTTTTCTGCCGGATAAATTCTTATAATCAATAGGTTTTCGTAACAATATTTGCTTTCTAAGCTCTTCCAATGAATGTGATTTATAGGGATACTCACCTTTTGTTGAAAGAAAATAATAAACAACACCCAAAGCATAAATATCACTCGCTTTAGTTTTGGGATGTCCTCGAAATAGTTCGGGAGCCATAATAATTGGCGTGGAACTGGAAATATTAAAATCTTCAAAATTAAGGTCGGAACCCGAGCCAAAATCCATCAACACAACTCTTCCCTCTTCGCTCAGCATAATATTCTGTGGTTTAATATCACCATGAATAATATTATTGTCATGAACTTCTTTGACAGCAGATGCTAAATCTTTTGCGATATCTAAAATTTGTTGTTGATTGAGGTTTTTCTTAACCAAATCCTCAAGTGTTTGACCACTTAAAAGTTCGCTCCAAAAGCCGGTCACATTTTGAAAAGTGTTTGCACCATAAACCGCCAGAACATTAGGATGTCTGACTTTTGCTAGTCTTCTGGCTTCTTTAATAAAGTTATTTGAACTGATGTATTGGCTGGATTTTGGGTTTAAAAATTTAACAGCGACTTGTCTGTCAAGAATATTATCGTAGGCTTGATAAACCAGCCCCATTCCACCCGAGCCAATTTTCTCCTCAACTCTAAGGTGTCCCCAGGTTTCTCCTGTTTCAATAGTGACAACTTCATCAAAATTGGCATTGGAACGCTGAAAAGAAGATTTTACTTTGCTGATAATTTCAAAAGCGCTTGCCAATTCGTTATTTTTAACACTCTGAAATTGACTGTCTTCATTTCGATCCGCCGAAATACTCTCAGCAATCTTTAGAAACTCCTTATGTTTGTCACTTTTATCGTTCATGCTGTTTAATAAATTTTGCCAACTTAACCAAAGCTCGATTGACATACATTCTAGCAGAGTCTTCGGTTGGCTTTTCCATTTCTTTTGCAATCTCGGCATAAGTAAAGCCAAATTCAACTCGAAGAATAACGGCTTCCTGCTCAACTTCGCTCAACTTTTCCAATGCTTTTTCGTAAAAAATATATTCATCAACATTGAGTTCTGTCGAAAAATTGGTTCGACGATTTAGAAAGTCATCAATATCATCAGACTTATTGGGCTTTCTGACAGATTCATTAATACAATTGATAAAGATTCTTCGCAAATAGGCTAAAAATGCGCCGGCACGAAGAGATTGAAAAGACTCTATTCTTTGAATTCCTCTTAGAATCGTTTCCTGAACCAAATCGGTGGTATCCAGTAAACTTTTTTCGGTATATGGAACTCTTCCATGAGCCCATTTTAAAAGTAAAGGGTAACAATGCTTAACCAAATCATTGGTAGCGTCTTTGTCACCCTTAACTATTCGTTCAAGAATGATTGCTGTTTTCGATAATTCGTTCATAGCAATTACTCTCAATCAATTCTTCCAAAAAATCACTTCATTCTGGAAGCCACTTTACCCCAATCAACAATATTCCAGAAGTTTTTGATGTAACCGCCTCTGTCATTGCGAGTATCAACATAGTAGGCGTGTTCCCAGACATCACAGGTTAAAAGTGCGTGTTTTCCATCGGTCATTGGAGTTCCGGCATTGAACGTATTCACCAGTTCCAGTTCACCATTATCATCTTGAACCAACCAAACCCAGCCCGAACCAAAAGTTGCCAATCCTAATGCATTAAATTTTGCTACAAACTCTGCAAATGAGCCAAATTTCGCGTTGATTTTATCTGCAAGTTCACCTGTAGGTTCGCCGCCACCGTTTGCAGAGAACCCTTCAAAATAAAAAGTGTGATTCCAAACCTGAGCTGCATTATTGAAAACACCACCATCAGAGTTCATGATGATTTCTTCTAAAGATTTCCCTTCAAAATCAGTACCTTTGATTAAGTTATTGAGATTCACAACATAAGCATTATGATGCTTTCCATGGTGATAACTCAAAGTTTCTGCGGAAATATGGGGTTCAAGGGCGTCTTGTGCATAAGGCAAAGCCGGTAATTCAAAACTCATTCTTTTTCTCCTGAATTTAAGATGTAAATAAAAACGATTCTCATTATATCAAGCATTTATGTTCATTTGTGATAATTTCAAGAGATTGTCACCGTTTGTTTGAATTTAACGTATTAGTTGGGAGGAAATAGTTTTTCCTCATTTTGCTGAAAAATTGATTATTTGAAGAACAATGCTTATGATTTACGTTTTTTAAAATTACGGAAAAATTCATTAATGAAGACTGTACTGACAGGAATAACAACGACAGGAACACCACATTTAGGCAACTATGTTGGTGCGATTAAACCTGCAATTGAAAAAAGCAAAACTGGAGATTATCGCAGTTTTTTCTTTTTGGCTGATTTGCATGCATTAATTAAATGCTGGGACCCTAAACAAATTGCTCAATCAACCAAAGAAATCGCCGCAACCTGGTTGGCATTAGGACTGGATACTGATAAAGCGGTATTTTATCGTCAGTCTGATATTCCTGAAATTCCTGAACTCACATGGTTACTGACCTGTATGTGTGCGAAAGGTCTGATGAATCGCTCTCATGCGTATAAAGCATTAGTTCAAGAAAACACGGAAAATGGTGAAAATGACCCGGATAAAGGAATCACAATGGGATTGTTTTCCTATCCGATATTAATGACTGCTGATATTTTGATGTTTAATGCCGATGAAGTCCCTGTTGGCAAAGACCAGATACAGCATCTTGAAATGGCAAGAGACATTGCAGGACGATTCAATCATCATTTTGGTAACAAATTTAAAATGCCACAAACGGTTGTTTCTGAAGATCAGGCGATTCTTCCCGGTCTTGATGGTCGTAAGATGAGTAAAAGTTATGATAACACCATACCGTTGTGGTTACCTGAGAAGCAATTCCGCAAACATATTATGAAAATCATCACTAACTCTTTGGAGCCGGGTGAACCCAAAGATCCGAATGATTCGCATGTGTTTGATATTTACAAAGCATTTGCAACAAAAGAACAAACCGAACAATTCAGACAAGCCTATTTAGACGGAATTTCCTGGGGAGCTGCCAAACAGGAGCTCTTTGAATTGATTAACAAAGAATTATCAGAACCGAGAGAACGATACAATGAATTAATTCAACAACCGGAACTGATAGAAAAAGAACTGCTAAAAGGAGCTGAAAGAGCCAGACAGTTTTCTGCCCCGTTTTTGCAAAAATTAAAGAAAGCAGTCGGAATTCGTAAAATCACATAACAGTATTTTACAGTTCCGGCGATTAAATTTGATATGAGGTAACAACAAATGATGGACTTTAAACTTGGAACAGTGATTTCCACTCTTTGGAAAACCAAAGAGTTTATGATTTTTCGATTTTTAATTTATTTTGCAATCACATTGGCTTATGTGATTGGCACAGGAACCGGAGCCGGCATTGGCTGGACGATTGGCAGTGCCGGTGACGAGCAAAGTCAGGCAACAGGCTTAATGTATGGCATGTTTGGTGGCTTTGCAGTCGTGTCCGGTGTGCTTTATTACGTCCGTGAATACTTGCTTTATATGGTCAAAGCCGGACACATCGCCGTGATCATGAAACACATGGATGGTGAAAAAATTCCATCCGGTAAAAGCCAGATTACTTATGCACAAGGTATAGTCAAAGAGCGTTTCAAAGAAGCCTCTGTATTATTTCTGGTCGATCAGGCGATTAAGAAAGTGGTTAAATTTATCACCGGATTATTCTCAGGAATAATGAGCTTTTTGCCGATTATCCCCAAACCAATTGTCAATTTTATCAATACCGTTGTTAAGAATTCAGTCACTTATGTGGATGAAATTATTTTAGCTTACAACATTCGTAACGAAGTTGATAATCCTTGGGAAGGCTCGAAAAAAGCAGTCGTTTTATATGCCCAAAATTATAAAACATTTCTGAAAAATGCTGTATTTGTAACCATCTTTAGCTGGATTTTGACATTATTGATGGTAATTATTTTGTGGGCGCCGGTCACAGCAATGTTTGCTATCGGTAATTTTGATCCCGGATATTTGCCATTAATTATCATCATTGTTGCCTCCATAAGTATTAAAGCAGCAATCATTGATCCATTTGCTATGACTGCGTTGATGCAGGTGTTTTTTAAAGTCACAGAAGGACAAGAACCCAACCCTGAATGGGAAGCCAAACTGGAAAAAGGCTCGAAGAAATTCCGTGAAATGAAAGACAAAGCAGCAGCGTGGGTTTCTTCTAAATTCGGTGGTAAAGATAAACCACAAAATCCGGATGCCGACTTGCCTCCACAAGCATAATTTAAAAAATTTACTGCGGGGATTTATTCCCCGCAACTTTTATGAACGATATCAAAAAGCCATTTGGAACATACACCCCGACTATAAAAGCTCAAAAGCAAATCAATTTTTGCCGAAAACTTTCAAATAATTGGCTGGGAAAGCAATTAGCTCAATATATACGCAAGAAAGTCATTAAAAACAACAAGATGCCATTAGATTTAACCTTGGAAAAAGTTAAAATGCGCTGTTATTTGACTGACAATATATCTGAAAGAGGCTTCGTATTCATGCCCTGGCGATATGATTTCGAAGAAAGAAAGCAATTATTAGAATTCCTTCCAAAGGATGGAGTGTTTATCGATATCGGCGCTAACGTCGGCATATATTCATGCATTGCCGCAACGCATCTCAGTGACAACGGAAGAGTTATCGCTATTGAACCTAATCCGATAGTTGCAGAAAGATTGAGATTCAACCTCACTGCGACTACTGAAAACAAAAGCAGATCTCCTCAATTTGAAGTTTTATCTTACGGTGTCAGTGATAAATCTGGTGAGTTCGACCTCTATTTAGATTCAAAGAACCTCGGTGCAAGTTCCCTTGTCGAAAAAAACTCCGGAAACACTATCAAAATCAAATGCAAAACTCTGATGCAAATTGTTGAAGAAGCAAAACTCAAGCAAATTAACGCCATAAAGTGTGATATTGAAGGAGCTGAAGATCAGGCTCTTGTCCCCTTTCTGCAAAACTCACCTAAAGAATTATTGCCTGAAATTATTATTTTCGAAAATAACCACCAACAATGGAAATACGATTTATTAAACACACTTTCGGAATCAGGTTATCAATTACTCAAACAAACTCGCTTGAATCTTGTTTACACTTATACGAAATAATTAACAAGAAAGATTTACCAAAAACAAATTAAGTTCTAATGCCGTCTATCAATATTTTTTTGCTACAATAGCAATGTATTTGAATGAAACAATACTAATTAATTCATGATAAAAAAATCCGATAAACTCAAGGGCGTTTGCTACGATATACGCGGTCCTGTTCTCGATGCGGCGAATGCCATGGAAAAAAACGGCCAGAAGATATTAAAATTGAACATTGGTAATCCGGGAGCTTTTGGCTTTGAAACTCCTGAAGATATTGTCAAGGATGTGATTCACAACCTGCCGAATGCTGAAGGTTATTGTGACTCCAAGGGTCTGTATTCAGCAAGAGTGGCGATTTATCAGCATTATCAGGAAAAAATCTCAAAGTTTAAGTTTGAACACATTTTTATCGGTAATGGTGTCAGCGAACTGATTCTCATGGCGATGCAGGCTTTATTGAATAACGGGGACGAAATATTGATTCCTGCTCCCGATTATCCGCTGTGGACAGCCGCAGTCAATCTTTCTGGAGGTCGAGCCGTTCATTATCTTTGTGATGAAGAAAAAGACTGGGAACCCGATTTAGATGATATTGAGTCTAAAATCACTGACAAAACCAGAGGAATTGTAGTTATCAACCCCAACAATCCAACTGGTGCAGTTTACTCTGAAAAAACTCTGCTCAAAATCATTGAAGTTGCCAGAAAACATAATCTGATAGTCTTTAGCGATGAAATTTATGACAAAGTCCTGTATGACGATACGCAGTTTACCTCAACAGCTTCTCTCGCTGATGATTTGATGTTTGTTACTTTCAACGGTTTATCAAAAAACTATCGTGCCGCCGGTTACCGAACCGGATGGATGGTCATCAGTGGCAAAACAGAAGATGCCGCAGATTATATTCAGGGATTAGAAATGGTCTCTTCAATGCGCTTGTGTGCGAATGTTCCCACCCAATTTGCCATTCAAACAGCACTTGGAGGCTTTCAAAGCATTAATCAATTAGTTGCAGGAGAGGGTCGTCTCAATCAACAAAGGCTCACTGCATACAATATGTTAAACAATATTCCCGGTGTTTCTACAACCAAACCAAAGGGTGCTATGTATTGCTTTGTGAAAGTGGATACAGAAAGATTCAATATAAAAAATGATGAGCAAATGATTCTGGATTTATTAAAAAGCAAGCAAATTCTGCTGGTTCACGGAACAGGATTCAACTGGCCCAAACCCGACCACTTCCGCCTTGTCTTTCTGCCACACAAAGAAGTCCTTGAAGAAGCCATCAACCGCATGGCGGATTTTTTCAGCGATTATCAACAGAAGATTTAGCTATGGACGGAAAATCAAGAAAAAATATCCTAATAGGCTCTTCTGTTTCGGTAGTGCAAAAACACCACCAAAAAACTGGTGAACTCACCCAAGGAATTGTGAAAAACATTCTCACAAATTCACCCAATCACCCTCATGGAATTAAAGTGAGATTGGAATCGGGAGTTGTTGGGAGAGTGAAAGAGGTTTTAAACTAAATATGGAAACAATGTTTTAAATTTATTGAATATTCAGATACTTATAAAATTTTTGACTCAAAGATTTCAGTATGACAAAAAATTATATATTCATAATATTAATTATCTTATCATCATGTAATTTTAATGAGATGAATGCTAAATTTCGTTCCTTTATATCAGATTTAGAAACAGTACTGAATGAAAAATGTGAACCGGAAATCCTGTTAGGGTGGGGGCAAATAAATAATAAAATCACATATATCAAAATAAACATTTTTGAAGAAAAAGAAATTACTTGTGATAATGAAAAAATTATAGAAATTATTGATAATTTTTCTTTCGAGAAATTAGGATATAATGATATTGAGTACTATCTAATTTATTATGAAAATGAAAAAATGAGGATGGAACAAATTAAATAGATTATTTTCAGATTTTTCTACTCGTTTCACTCAATCAAAATGACAAAACAAATTTCGCTGTGTCTTCGTATCACTGTGCGAATATTTTTACAAGCGAAACCACGATTCCTAATGAAATTCCATATCGCACATAGGCTTGTACGAAATGACGGAGTATTAATTAAAAAATCTTTGTGAAACTCTATGTATCCTTTGTGAACTCAGTGTTCCTTAATTTCAAAAAACTAATACTTCCCGTCCAGAAAATTCTGCAACATCTGATGCCCCTGCTCTGTCAAAATACTTTCGGGATGAAACTGAACTCCTGAGATGGCATATTCTTTATGACGAAAACCCATGATTTCATCAAAATCACCATTTTCATCTTCGGTCCAGGCGGTGATTTCCAGACAATCGGGCAAGGTTTCTTTTTCAACCACCAGTGAGTGATAACGCGTGACTTTAACCGGATTTTCAATTCCGGTGAAAACTGAATTATTTTTATGATAAACCGGAGATGTCTTGCCATGCATGATTTGTTTAGCACGAATCACTTTCCCGCCAAAAACCTGTCCTATGGACTGATGACCAAGACAAACACCCAGAACCGGAATCTTTCCGGCACAGGCTTTAATCATCTGCATGGAAATTCCAGCCAAATCCGGATCACAAGGTCCAGGAGAAATTACAACCTGTTTGGGATTGAGTGCCAAAGCATCTTCTACGGAGATTTCATCATTTCGAAAAACCTTAACCTTACAGCCGAGCTCACCAAAATATTGCACCAGGTTGTAAGTAAATGAATCATAATTATCAATCATCAATAGCATCAAATTTCTCCTTTTGCAGCCACTTCAACGGCTTTAAATACGGCTTTACCTTTATTTATAGTTTCTTCCCATTCTTTTGTCGGATTGCTGTCAGCAACGATACCTGCACCTGCTTGAACATGCAGTTTTTCATCTTTAATTACTGCGGTACGAATCGCAATCGCCCAATCCATATCATCATGCCAGCCCCAATATCCAACCGCTCCGGCATAGACATTGCGTTTCACTGGTTCCATTTCGGCAATCACTTCCATCGCACGAACTTTTGCTGCTCCCGAAAGTGTTCCCGCAGGGAATACCGCTTTAATGACATCAATATTGTCTTTGTCCTCTTGTAATTCACCTTGAACCTCTGAAACAATATGCATCACATGTGAATAGTGTTCAATTATCATCTTATCAACCAACTCAACCGAACCAATTTTTGCCACTCTGCCAACATCATTTCGACCCAAATCAATCAGCATCAGGTGTTCTGCCAGCTCTTTAGGATCATTGAGCAATTCTTGTTCGTATTTTTCATCTTCTTCAGCAGTTACACCTCTTGGACGTGTTCCCGCAATCGGTCTGAGGGTAACTTTATCATCGTGCTTACGCACCAATACTTCAGGAGATGAACCCACAACCTGATAATCCTGAAAATCCATAAAATACATGTAAGGACTGGGATTAGATGCTCGTAATGCCCGATAAACATCCATCGGTCGCGCTGTGAAAGGCATACTCATGCGTTGTGAAAGAACAACCTGCATAATATCACCTGCGGCAATCAGTTCTTTGCAATCAGAAACGGCTTTTTCAAATTCAGTTTGCGAAAAACTCATCTCGATATCAGACTCTTTTGGCAAACCATGATTAATCATTTCCGCATAACCTGATGAGCCACTACGAAGACGGTGTGTGAGTTCTTCCAGTCTTTTCTGCCCTTTTGCATAGGCCAGATCATCTTCAGGGTTGACATGGATAATTATCCAGACTTTACCTGACAGATTATCAAAAACAGCAATTTCTTCCGCTACCATCAGATTAACATCAGGAATTTTCAATTTGTCTTTTGGTGTTTTGTTTTTGAGCTTATCTTCTATGTGTTCGATGATTTCATACCCAAGATAACCTACCAATCCTCCGTTAAAGGCGGGTAACTCAGGGATTTTAGGGACTTTATATTCCTGCTTAATGCTTCTGAGTTCATCAAGTACATTATCACAAGTGTATGATTCCTCAATTTCACTTAGAACATATTTGGTGATTTCACCCCCTCTGGCGACATAATTGGTGTCGGCAGAAAGACCGATAATCGAATAGCGACCCCAACGAGAACCACCAACAACAGACTCCAACAAAAATGTATTGCGTCCGTTTGCAAGCTTAAGCCATGCGCTTAATGGTGTGTCCAAATCAGCTGAAACACATTTATAAACAGGAATCCTGTTGTAACCTTGCTGTCTGAAATTTTCGAATTGTTGTTGAGTTAACATAATTAGCTACTTCTAATATTTATTGTATTTGAATAGATAGTCAAAAAGATTTCAATTACTTTGTCTGCATTCTGAGATATTCCTCATGTCTTTTCCGTGCAGAAATTCTCGAAGCGTTTATATAATCAATAATCTCATTCTCTTTATTTAGCTTTCCATCGATTACCTTAGTGTTATCACCATCAAGTTTAATTATTGCTGATTCCTTGCCATTATCACAATAAACATCAATTTCATCTCTAAAATCTCCTCTGCTATGGTAAATACATTCAGTGGGCATCGCCGGTTCTGAGAATATATTTCCTTCCCCGTTTCTCTTACAATATTGCTCCGAAATTAAATATTCAAAAGAGTTTAAAAAATCAGACTGTTGCAGGTATTGCTCACTTATCTGACTCGAAACTGCTTTTCTGTCCACTACAACTAAAGGAATTCTTGATACAGCTTCTCTGCCAAACTTCTCCAATTCTTGTTTTGAAACCGGTGTCATACTTCTATGGTCGCTTGTAATGACTAAAATACCATCTTCAAAAAAGTTTTCTTGTTCTAGTTTTAAATAAAATTCGTATAAGCTTTTATCTGCAAATCTTGTTGTTTTTTCGATTGATTTTTGTTTAGTAACCGGGTCGATATATGGAGCATGAGTTGAAACTGTAATAATAGTTATAAAATATTTCTGTTTTTGGCTATTGATATAGTCAATCACTCTATCATACAAAACATTGTCAGCAACAGATCTGAATCCAAATCTTGGAAACCCTTTATAGCCTTTGTATGATTGGCCTTCCACATAATCAAACCCTAAATTTCTCATAAATTCACCGGTGTTAGTAAATTTCAAACTGGCTCCATCAAGAAATGCAGTATGATATCCGTTTTCATTAAAAATTTGTGGCACACTTCTTTCAAGATTCCAATATCCAACTCGTCCTCTTTCTTTTGTCATTGCTGCAATATCTCTAAATGTTTTTTCGCCTGTTAATAATGCTAAGCGCCCTTCTAAGCTAGTGAAGTTGTTTGCAAAGAAATTAGTATAATAACGATTGTCCAATGCAATTTTATCGAGATTAGGCGTCCAATTATTTAAACCTGAGAACAATTTACTTTGATACATTGATAAAGACTCCCAAACCACCAAAATAACATTCGGTTGATTGACAATCTCCTTTTGAGAACATGAAGTCGCCTCATATCTTCCAATTTGATCGATTATTTCTTTTTCTTTTTCAAGAGAATACTGAACATCCAGAGTTGATTTTAAGTTTATTTCAACAATATTTCTTATGGTTACATCATTAATATAATCAATTCTTTTTACAAAAAACACCATTACCAATAGAGTGAGAAAGAGTATTCCTGAAAAAAATTTATCTATATTTTGGAAAGTCGATTGTTGGTGTTTAAATACAAAAAAGAAAATGCTAATGAAACTGATTAACAAAATAATAATTGATATAACTTTATTATTTTTATTTAATGTTTCAATAATTAAATCAAAATTAAAGTAAAT
This sequence comes from Lysobacterales bacterium, assembly GCA_020442665.1. GTDB lineage: Bacteria > Pseudomonadota > Gammaproteobacteria > Xanthomonadales > Marinicellaceae > NORP309. The sequence continues at coordinate 10,156 of JAGRJP010000080.1, read as the reverse complement.
CCAAATATCTGAAAACATTAACCTTTGGTTCAAAAACTTATACAGATAAATGTCAACCAAACTATAAATGAGATAAATAACAAAAATTAATCTTGCACTCGTTCTAATCAAATAAGTTTTCGAAAAAAAGCCAAATAACAAGATAACAAATGCAAATATTGCCACTCTGGAATCAACACTGATAATCCAATATTTATAACAACCTAAACAATCTGTCAGTTTTCCAAGTGTCTTATCAACCGTCACCCCACGATAATTAATCATGATGAGTACTAAGATTGAAAAGATGTAGAAAAAGGTTTTATTGATTGGCTTTATTGTTTTATAAGTCATTAAATATACAAAATAATCAATAAATGAGATAATACCAAATTCGGTATTTTAAATCACAAATATTAATGCAAAAAGAAAAGAAACTTTTTATTACATCAGCTTTGCCTTATGCAAATGGAGCTTTGCACTTAGGTCATATTCTGGAGCACACTCAGTCGGATATTTGGGCGAGGATTCATCGTTCAATCGGTCGTAAAGTTCGTTATTTGTGTGCGGAAGATGCTCATGGTGCACCGATTATGTTGCGTGCCGAAAAAGAAGGAGTCACGCCTGAGGAATTTGTTGCAGGAACCCGTGAAGAACATTGGCAGATTCTGCAAGGTTTCAATATTTCTTATGATCATTACCATACCACTCACTCTCCTGAAAATCAGGAAATGGTCAATCGCATCTATAATGGACTGAATGCCAACGGTCATATAGAAACTGAAGTTGTTGAACAACTTTTTGATACCGAAAAAAATATGTTTCTCGCTGATCGTTTTGTTAAAGGTGAATGCCCAAAATGCGGAACAGCAGATCAATATGGTGACAATTGCGAAAACTGCGCCGCGACATACAATGCCACTGAGCTAAAAAATCCACGATCCGTCATATCAGGCGGAACACCAATTATTAAAGAGTCGCTCCATTATTTCGTCAATTTACGAAATTTTGAAGATATGCTCAAAGATTGGATGAATCAGGGAGCTTTACAAGAGCAAGTCATCAACAAGCTACAAGAATGGTTCGAAATGGGCTTGCAATCATGGGACATTTCCCGTGATGCTCCCTATTTTGGTTTTAAAATCCCAGAAACAGAGGATAAGTATTTCTATGTCTGGTTGGATGCGCCGGTGGGTTATTTGGGCAGTTTGAAATATTATTGCGAAGAGAATAATGAAGATTTAGAGGACTGGATTGCACCGAACGCAAATACAGAAATGGTTCATTTTATTGGTAAGGACATACTTTATTTTCACAGTTTATTCTGGCCGGCGATGTTATACGGCTCAGGAATCAAAGTTCCAGATTCGGTTTATGTGCATGGATTTATCACCGTTAACGGCAAAAAAATGTCTAAATCTCGCGGAACTTTCATCAACGCATCAACCTATTTGAAACACTTACAACCGGATTATTTGAGATATTACTACGCTTCTAAATTATCAGAAAACATCGTTGATATTGACCTCAATCTGGAAGATTTTGTGGCAAAAGTCAATTCCGATTTGGTTGGTAAAATTGTTAATATCGCCAGTCGTTGTGCGGGTTTTATTTCCAAGAAGTTTGATTCAACTCTTTCTTCAGAGATGAATAATTCAGAGCTTTATCAACAATTTATGGATAGTTCAGATGAAATTTTGCAGTTATTTAAGGAAAGAAAATATTCCAAAGCCATCAAAATTGTTATGTCATTAGCAGATTCCGCCAATCAGTACATTTCAGATATGGAACCCTGGCAGGCTATCAAGGATGAAAGCAAGAAAGAATTAGTTCATAGAGTTTGTTCCGATGGAATCAATCTGTTCCGTGTACTGATGTCTTGGCTTTCTGCGGTTGTTCCGGATACTGCCCAAAAAACCGAAGAATTTTTAAATATCAGTTTTGCCAACTGGCATGATATTAATCAACCACTTTTTAATCACACGATTAACAAATTCAAACCATTGATTACGCGAATTGAAATGTCTTCCGTTGAAAGTATTATCGAAGATTCTAAGCAAGATTTAGAATCGCTAGAGCAAGAAACCGGCAATTTATCCGAACATTTAACAAACGACCCGATAAATGAAACCATAAATTTTGATGATTTTGCCAAAGTCGATTTAAGAGTAGTGAAAATCATCAATGCTGAGCACGTTGATGGGGCGGATAAGTTATTGCAACTAACTTTGGATTTAGGTGGTGAAAAAAGAAATGTCTTTGCCGGAATCAAATCAGCCTACAAACCGGAAGATTTAATCGGCAAAAATACAGTTATGGTTGCAAACCTTGCTCCCAGAAAAATGCGTTTTGGGGTTTCTGAAGGTATGGTATTGGCAGCAGGTCCCGGGGGTGAAGATATTTTTATTCTGAATCCGGATAATGGCGCAGAACCCGGAATGAGAGTTAAATAAAACTTTAACTTCAAATTAACATATTATTAACTCACGATTAGGTAGAATACAAAATATGGACAGTAAAAAGCCAATCTACAAATCCATCCCTTTTTGGATTGTGGTTTTAATACTCCTCTACTCTTCTCTCGGGTTTTTTACTGTTCCATATTTTGCAAAAAATCCGCTTCAGGATTTTGTTTCAAAAAATCTAAATTCATCAATTACTTATAAAAGTTTCAAATTTAATCCATTTAGCTTTTCTACGACCATTGAAGACATTGAATTAAAATCAAATGACGGAACACCTTGGTTTCATTCCGATAAAATTTATGCCAATCTGAATTTCTGGCAAACAATCTTTTCAGATTTTAGCTTTTCATCAATTCAGTTTGAGAAGCCACATTACAGGCTTCAAACTGAAAATAACTCGGCAAAATATCCGCAATTATCAACTCAAAAGTCTAGTGACGGCACTGATGATTTTGCCTTATACATCGGTGAAATTGGTATTGACAAGGGCTCTGTTGATTATATCGACTCCAGTCAAAATAAAACCATCAATCTTGAATTAAAACAAATTCTCTTTAATCATCAAAAGTTTACAACAGCTGATGTTGATACGAACTTTAATTTATCTTTCATCACCAATCATGATGAAAAAGCAAACATACACGGAACATTGAATTTTGCTAAACTCAATTTAATTGCAGACTGGCAGCTCGAAAATTGGAAAGTAAAGACTGTTAGCGAGTTTATCAGTGATTCCGAAAACGAATTGATGGGATTTAATGAGTTTTCAGGTCAGATAGACTCAAATGGTACTGTTTCTACAACTAATCTTGTGAATAATCCTCCACTGATAAGTATTCAAAATTTAGTTGTTTCAAACTTTAAGGCAAATCCAAATGATGAACAACACCCTAAAGTCGAGATTCCTCGAATCCAAATCAACAATGCAACTTTAGAATCAGAAAAAAATAATCTAACAATTGAATCTATCTCAAGTACAGATGCCAAGTTTTCTGTCACTATTGACGAAAGTTATCAGCTATTAATGAAAGATTTAGGCATTCATTCTTCACCAGTTGAAAATGAATCGAATCCATCCAAAGAATTTTCTTTTAGAATCAATAATATCAATGCTGAAAACACATTATTAAAAACCAATAAACTTAAACAGAGTGAAACATTTCAACAAGATTTTACGCTTCAATCGCTGGAAATCAACAACCTGACAAATCAGGATTCACAAAAAGCAACTATTGCAACTTTAATTAACTCCGGTGCTAATCAAAATATTGATGTTTCCGGTGAGTTGACGCTGGATCCTTTTACTTTAGATTCTAATCTCAATGTACAAAATGTTTCCATCGAAGAATACAACTCGTGGATTCCTGAGGCTGTTAAATTATCTGTTGAGAAAGGTGTGTTATCTGCCCAACAAAAAGTGAGTTTCAATGACAAACAATTCACTTCGTCCGGAACATTAGGAGTGGATGAACTTAAACTTTTAGATAACAATAATGAATTATTTCTCGGTGTCAACAACCTGTCTATCAACGAATCATCCGTTGATTTTATTCAAAAGTCAATCATGCTCAATCAAATCCAGATTAATGAAGCCAGCGGAAACTTGACTATTTCAGAAGATAAACAACTCAACCTCTCAGGGATTACTAACAATGAAGAAAATGAAAGTAACTCTTCTGAAAAAGACTGGTTAATTGAAATCAAGCAAATTGAGTTTGTCGATGGACAAACCCGGTTACTAGATAAAAGCATTTCGCCAAATTATTCAGCTCAACTAAGCAAATTAAATGGGACGATTAAAGGGTTATCCAGTGAAAATCTCAGCAAAGCAGATGTTGATTTAACCGGATTACTTGATGAATATGCCGATTTAAAAATTAATGGACAAATCAATCCTCTTTCAGACGAGGCATACACAGATATCAAAATTCAGGTTCAGGATTTAGGTCTGCAAAATTTTAGTGCTTATAGCGGAAAATATCTGGGGTTTCCGGTGAATCGTGGCAAAGTGGATTTAGACTTATCCTATAAATTGAACAAAAATATTCTCAAAGGCGAAAACAATCTGCAATTTAAGCAGTTGCAATTAGGAGATAAAACAAATAGCAAAGAGGCTGTTAATATTCCTTTAAAACTAGCTGTAAGTCTTCTCACTGATGGTAAAGGTATTATGAAAATAAATTTACCGGTAAGCGGCAATATTGATGACCCTGATTTTAGTTATGGTGGACTTGTCATCAAAGCTTTCTTTAAACTGATCACTGGAATTGTAGCCTCGCCATTTAAAATTTTGGGCAAATTGGTTCCAAATGGTGACAATATCGACCTTTCCGGAATTAACTTCATCCCGGGTTCAGATCAGTTAAGCGAAGCAGAAAGCAATAAACTCAATGCAATTGATGAAATTCTCAAAAAAAGACCTGCATTAATTCTTGAAATGTCATCAAACCCGAATTCAGTTGAAGACATTCAAGCCATAAAACAAAAGTCTTTATTACAAAAACTGGGAATCTCCGAAAAACCTGAGTTTTCACAAGAAATTGAATTAAAGCCTTTGAAACAACAATTTATCACTATTTTTGGTAAAGATAAATTCGAAGAAGCCGAAGTTCAATTCACCAATGAAAATCAACTCGATAAAGCTATATTCTCACAATATTTATGGGAACAACTGATCAATGAAGAACATCCTGCTGAGCAACTACAAACTCTTGCCAAAAGCCGTCTGCAAATTGTTCAAAATAAACTCATTGAAGAATTCAACATATCTGAGAACAGAATTTTCCTAAAAGCAAATGCAGAAATTCCAGCCGATTCTCAACATATACAATTTAGCATTGCCCACTAAATCATTTATTGCCGTAAAAAGCATCTATTTCAGGTATGGTAAAAAGGCTCTTGGTATTGTATACTAATTAAAATTGTAAACCCGAACCCAATTGATTTATATGATTATCTGTCTGGTTCACCTTCAAAAAACCATAAGATAACAGTATTGAGAATATCGCATGCAACGAGCAAGAAAAGTCTTAAAAGATGTGTTTGGCTACAGTGAATTCAGACATCATCAGGAAAATATTATCGACACTGTTCTGAATTCAGATTCAGACGTATTGGTATTAATGCCAACCGGTGGCGGTAAATCAATCTGCTATCAAATTCCATCCCTTATTTTAAAAGGTACTGGAATTGTTATATCGCCTCTGATAGCGCTCATGCAAGATCAGGTTGAAGCACTTCAACAATTAGGAATTCGAGCCGCATTCATCAATTCCAGCCAAACCGTTAAACAAAATGACGAAGTCAAACAAATGCTCCTGGATGATAAACTGGATTTGCTCTATCTATCGCCGGAAAGACTTCTGAAAGATGAAACGATGGAGTTACTCAAAAATTCTAAAATCTCCTTATTTGCCATTGATGAGGCTCACTGTGTCTCGGAATGGGGACACGATTTCAGACAAGTTTATCAGGAACTCAAAGTCCTGACCGATAAGTTTCCCGAGACTCCAAAAATTGCTTTAACAGCAACGGCTGATGAAAAAATTAAAAATGAAATCGTTAAGCAATTAAAATTACAAAACACGAAAATTTTTGTTAATAGTTTTGATCGTCCAAATGTTAAATATGAAATTGTCGAAAGAGAAAGTGGTTTTCAACAGTTAAACAAATTTTTAAAGAATAACCATCCCAATGATTCTGGGATTGTCTATTGTCTTTCCCGTAAAAAAGTCGAAGAAACTGCTGACTTCCTCAATAAAAAAGGTCGGAATGCTCTGCCCTATCATGCCGGAATGAGTTCATCCAAACGAGCAGAGTATCAAAAAAGGTTTCTGGCAGAGGATAATATAATCATTGTTGCGACAATTGCCTTTGGCATGGGAATCGACAAACCGGACGTGCGATTTGTGGCACATTACAGCTTGCCCAAAAATATTGAATCCTATTATCAGGAAACCGGTCGTGCCGGTCGTGATGGATTACCTTCAAATGCCTGGATGGCATATAGCTACAAAGACGTGGTATTGTTGCGCCAATTTATCACCGGTTCCAATGCTGAGGATGCGCATAAACGTGTTCTCAACAATAAACTTGACTCATTGATAGACTTATGCGAACAAAGCTCTTGCCGAAGACAAACACTTCTCGCTTACTTTGGTGAGGAAATGGAAAAACCTTGCGGCAATTGTGATAATTGCCTCAATCCACCGGAAAAAATCAACGTCACCGAGTCTGCCAAAACTGCTTTATCTGTCGTAAAAGCCACCGGAGAAAGATTTGGGATCATGTACCTGATTGATGTCCTCACAGGTAAAAAAGATGAGCGAATTCTTGAAAACAAACATGATAAGCTCAGTATTTTTGGTGTCGGTGGGAATGAAACCAAAGGTTGCTGGAGAACGATTTTCAGGCAACTCATTACTCATCAATACTTGCTTATCAACGAAGAACAGCACAATGCGCTCAATCTCACCGACAAGTGCGAACAACTGCTTAATGGTGATGACGAATTCTTCATAAAGAAAGTCACAAAGAAAACCAAGAAAACAGTTAGCAAGGAAGAACATGCCAGCGATTATGAGTTGAAAAATTATGACCAGCCGTTATGGAAAGCCTTGAAAGAACTTCGCACCGAATTAGCCACTGAACAAGGTGTACCACCATACATTATTTTTACCGATGCATCCATGCTGCAAATGGTCAAATCCAGACCCACCGACAAAGATCAGTTCAAATACATTACCGGTGTCGGTGAATTCAAATCTGAAAAGTATGGAGACCGTTTTTGTGCATTAATCAATAAATTCGACAACCAGCAAGATGTTAACGCCAGGCTCAGTGATAACAGTAAAGAAACCATTTACCTTTTCAATCAGGGACACACACCGGAAGATATTGCCGAAGAACGTGATATCAATCTCAACATGGTTTATTCGCATCTCGCCGAAGCTGTCAAATATGGTTCTCTGGAACTGACAAAAGTCGTTGGACTGCCTCAAGATGAAATTGATGAAATCATATCAGTTGCCGAAATTACCGGCTACCTTGAAGATAATAAGTTGAAACCGGTATTCGATATGCTCGATGGTGAATATAGTTACGGCGTTTTAAGGTGTGTATTGGCAGGCTTATCCTCTGATGTTTGATAAATTATTGATCGCGGCAAAAGGTGTCGCAATGGGAGCTGCTGACGTTGTTCCCGGAGTTTCCGGTGGAACCATTGCATTAATGACCGGAATTTATCCGCGTTTAATCAATGCTATTGCCAGTTTCGATATTGAATGTATAAAACTGTTTTTCAGCGGACGATTTAAAGAATTCTGGAAACATATTGACGGTAGCTTTTTGTTGCCATTACTTTTAGGGATTTTGACCGCTTTTGCTCTGCTGGCTCATACCATTAAATTCGCAATAGCCAACCATCCGATTCCTACATGGTCGTTTTTCTTCGGTCTTATTATTGCTTCATCAATTTTAATCATTCAACATATCAAACATAAAAAAGCAGCTCATTTTTTATGGCTCATTCCCGGAATTGCTTTTGGTTACTGGATTGGTTCAATGACTTCAATTCCATTCCCGGATAACAACAGCGCCGTATTTGTTGCCGGAGGTATCGCTATTTGCGCAATGATATTACCCGGAATTTCAGGTAGTTTTATATTGTTGCTCATCGGTATGTATGAAACCCTAATCAATGCAGTTGCTAATAGAAACTTTGCAATTCTCGCAATTTTTGCAACCGGAGCGGTTATTGGCTTATTAATCTTTTCACGAGTGATTAAATTGGTCCTCGCCAGATTTTACGAAGCCTCTGTTTTTTTTCTCAGCGGACTCATGCTCGGTTCACTGGTCAAAGTCTGGCCCTGGAAAACAGAAACCACCAACATCCTCCCGAATCTTCATCCACAACCACAAACCACACTGGCAATTACCATGATGATTTTAGCTTTTGTGATAGTGTTTGGAATTGACTATTTGGGCAGGAAGTTAAGTGTTGAGAAGCAAACGGAATAGTTAGGTATTTGAGCTTATATTCAGTGTATTTGCGACCGGCTCTTGATAGGAGTTTAATACTTTATGATACTTTTGCTTGTGCGAAAAGTATCGCAAAACACACCCCAAACTCTCAGCCGTTGGCTTCCCTTAATATTTCTTCAAAATTTGGCGTTTGCTTGAAACTCATGTCGCAAGCGACATTCAAACATAAGCAAACGTATTTCCAAATTTTAAAAAATATTTCGGTGAGAGTAAGGGGTTTAATAAGAATGCCGTCATACTGAACGAAGTGGACGAAGTCCACGAAATCGTGAGTATCTCAAAAGAGACACAGTCATGCTGAATTTATTTCAGCATCTCCTAACGATTCCGTGATTTATTACATGACTTTTGGGTCGTTGGCATTAGCCAAAGTTGTCTTAGGAACACAGAGATCACACAGAAGACACGGAGTTGCACAGAGCTTTTTTATTTATAAACCGACATACGTTCCAAACCGTCATACCTGCGTAGGCAGGTATCTCAATAATTTTATATCTCGCTCCAATGCTCAGCGTTGGAGTATTTAGCATACGTTCCCACGCGGAACGTGGGAACGAGATTAAAAAGTCCGGCGCGTTTCTTTCTTTTGAAGAATCCAATCTTGATTCATTAATAGTCATTTCCCTTGCACATAACGCCTGCCATAACCGGACACAAAAAGCGGAGCGCAGCGTAGCTTTTTGTGGTCCGAGTTTATGGCTTTGTTAGGCCATATTTGGACCCTACTAGGCCTAGCCCTCACCACCAACTTGTGATGAGGACTAGACCGACAGCACCTCGCACCCTCATAGATTGGGAGGGCGTAGGGAGTTGCTCTTTTAGCAATGAAACGGTGGTTGGACTTGCGCTCCATCTTCTCTTCGTTTCGTATGCGGATTTGTAATTTCGAAGTTATCATTGAACCACTGCAAGCCTTCTGGGACAATATCTTTATCCACCAACTGACCAGAGATATACCGTTGATCTTTAACCACAACCCCGCAATGAGCGCCACCTGAATTAGGCTTGCGAATAACTGAGACAATTTGCGGAGCAGGGCCTACTGTAGGATTACCACCCTTATTTATGGATTGGTAAAAGGCGTGAAATACATCACGACTAGTAGATTTGTTTGGATTTTCTGATGATTGGTGAATTTTGTATTGTTCTTCGAAATCAATTCTTCCACTACCTGCAACAACAATGGGGCCTGATTTATTGGGAAGAAGTAATTTACTCTTTGTCGTATCCTTGAACGTTGAATCAATACGAAAACATTCGAAATCTCCAGCAGATTCTATTGTTGCCTTTCCGCACATCACAACTGTAAAGTTGCCAGTTGAAAACTTAACGGGGTATTGTGTGTAATTTCTTACAATGAGACGAATGAATAAATCGACCAGATTTTCAAGGTTTTTACCCGCGTAGTCTGGCATTGCCTCGATCACCGCCATGGCTTGTGAAATTAGCATTTGACTTGCTAAAGAGTCACCACAGTAACCTAGAATTGCGGGGAATTGCCGTAATGCGAATGTTTTATTGGAATGATCGAAAAAATCCTGATCACCCCATGAAACTCTGCTATCGGTAGCGATATATACCGATGCAGGGCTTCGAGAATCTATCCCTGTCCATGCTACAAGTAAGGTCATGACATTTTAAGGCCTAACGCCTGAGTTCAGCGGCGTTTG
>JAGRJP010000079.1 GCA_020442665.1 Lysobacterales bacterium | reverse complement strand
CTACCGACTGAGCTAACGACCCATTGTCTTTTTATGAAACGAAACCAGAACAGTACCGCTTCAAAATAACGAGGTTGCGAATTTTAGGGCAACTTTAAGCGTATGACAAGATTTTTTTATAATTATTTAAGATTTATTAAATCTCCGCATGAAATACTTGGACAAGATATTTTTCCAACATTCTGACAAATAACATTCTGTCCAAAATATATCTTTTTATCGATTTTTCTGTATTGATTTAACACTGCAATAATTTCTTTTCGATCTTGCACACCTGATGTTTGATTGATACTGGGAATGATGCAACGAGCACATTTTTTAACTGCTTTAAAATTTAATTCATTGACACTAAGTTCTGACCAGTCATCTTCTGCGTAAGCATTTGTCCCGGTAACAACAATGTTTGGGCGAAAACGATTGATATTGATCTTCTGAGTAAGTCTTGAGTTCAAGTCATCAAGGCTGGACTGAGAAACCAGCAATATTGGAAAACCATCGGCAAAACTGACAAATTGATTCTTCTCAGCATAATCCGTATCAATCTGACGTTGAGTATTATCAGACATATAAACCAATCTGCAATTCATATTCAAATAGTCAGAAAGCCATTCATCAACTTCATTGGATACAAGCATGGCATTAAAACTGTCTTTCCAAATTGTAACTTCTATTTGTTCTGCATTTTTCTCATCAACATCTGGTACTTGTATTTCTGAATTTTGATAAGAAAGAACCAGTTGATTATCCTGAATTTGAGTTTGAATTGTCGCTAATCGTGCATTCTCACGTTGAGTTATGAACCTTCCGTTGGCATCAACCAACATCCAGCGCCGATCATATTTTAATCCAAATGGTGTGAGTTCTGAAGTTTGAATTTGAATCCCTGATAATGATTTAACCGGATAAATGTATAATTCTGATATCTTAATCATGTAAATATCGGGTTGGATCTTTTACATTGGCATCCTTAAATCCCTGCTTACGATAATAACAGGAATCGCAGACTCCACAGGCTTGCCCGTCTTCATCCGCATTGTAGCAAGAAACAGTAATACCATAATCAACACCAAGCTCAACACCCAGTTTGATGATTTCCGCTTTGGTTAAATCAATCAAAGGAGTGTGAATAGTAAATTTTTGACCTTCAACCTGAGCTTTCGTCGCCAGATTCGCCATTTTTTCATAAGCCTGAATAAATTCCTTACGACAATCCGGATAACCGGAATAATCAACGGCATTCACACCGATAAACATATCATTTGCACCGATGGTTTCGGCATATCCCAAAGCGATACTCATAAACATAGTATTACGAGCAGGAACGTAGGTTACAGGAATTTCACTTTCCTTGTTTACATCATGGTCAGGCACCTCAATATCTGCTGTCAATGCAGAGCCACCAATCGCTCTGAGGTCAATATTTATCACCTTATGGTCGTTGGCGTTGAAGTACTCTGAAACTCTCTGAGATGACAACAATTCAGAGCGATGTCGTTGTCCATAGTCGATTGCCAATGTGTAGCAATCATAATCTTGAGATTTAGCAACTGCCAAACAAGTTGTTGAATCCAGTCCACCGGACAACAATACGATACATTTTTTTTTCATGATTTAACGACCTTGACTGTCATTCCATAGTATTTTGTGCATTTGTAATTGCAACCTTGCTAAAACATTATCATCCAGCATCCATTGTGCCAGATTTGCAGGGTCAATTTCTCCGGCAACCGGTGAGAATAAAATTTCACACATATCGGTGAGATTATAGCGTTCAATAATTTCTAACGCCCAATGATAATCCGCACGATCTTTGATGACAAATTTCACTTGGTCTTTAGAATCCAGATAATTGATATTCTCAAAATGATTACTTTGTAACTCACCGGAACCGGGTGCTTTTAAATCCATAACAATAACAACTTTATCATTTACGTCTGAAATTGGTAATGCACCGGAGGTTTCCAGCGACACTGTAAAACCATGTTCGACCAGTAAATCCAACAAGTTCAAACAACGTTTTTGTGACAAGGGCTCACCACCGGTCACGCAAACATAAGGTGTTTTGTACTTTCTGACTTCTTGTAAGATTTCTTCAATCTCAAACCACTTTCCGCCACTAAAAGAATACTCGGTATCACACCATGTACAACGTAAAGGACACCCTGTTAATCTGATAAATACTGTTGGCAATCCCGAAAAAGTGGATTCGCCCTGAATTGAATGAAAGATTTCAGTAATTTTGAGTCCGGTTCTTTCCACTTAATGATCTCTTTGAATTTGTCTCAAGCGATTTTTTGCTAAAACGGCAATACTGCTTTGTGGATAAGAGGAAATTACTTTTTGCAGGTTTTCTTCGGCTTGAATTAAATCATCCATCTCATAATAACTATATCCGATTTTTAACCATGAATCAGGTGCTTTGCGACTTTGAGGAAACTTCTCTGTCAGCGTTTTAAAAGCAGCCAATGCTTGTGGATATTGGCGTTTGACATAATAGGACTCGCCAAGCCAATAATAGGCATTATCCGTCAACTCACTATCCGGATGGTTTTGAATAAAATCTTCAAATGCTCTCGCTGATTCGGTAAACCGCCCTGCTCTTAAATGTGTAAAAGCCACATCATAATCATCCTGAAAAGAGGAAACTTGTGGTTCACTTTCAACTTGAGTGGTCGTTGCCTGTGAATTTCCATAATTTTCATCAACCTCAACTGTCATATTACTGATATCAACATCTTGAGAAGCATTGTTGCTATTCTGAGTGGATGTATTCGGTTTTGTAGGAGTCCTTGCTCCACCTTCCAACTCTGTCAGACGAGAATCCACATCCATGTAGAGAAGTTTTTGCTTCTCCTGTAAATTGTTGATTTTAAAATTTTGCTCTTCAATGACACCTTTTAGCTCAGCAATTTGCTGTTGGAGTTTTTGATTCTGAATCACTAAATCAGCAACATTGCTTCGTTCTTGTGACGTTTGTTCGACAATTTTTTCCAACTTAGCCAATCGTTGTTGAATGGATAAATCCTTTTGTGCAAAGACATTCAACGATAACAAGCTCAATAATATAAGGATAAATATTCGATTTTGCATAAAACTCTCCTGTATTTTGGGTTGCCTTTAATAGTTATAGATTATTTTAAATTTAAACCCGATATAACGACATTCGCATTTTCAGCATAAAAAACCCGACTTTAAGCCGGGTTTTTCAGATTTTGACAAACTATCAGTTTGATAGTTCGGTTTTGTCACTTATTTGGCAGTGTAAACGATTCTGACTCTTCTGTTTTCTGACCAGCAAGATTCATCGTTACAAAGAGCAACCGGCTTCTCTTCACCAAAACTCACCACTGAAATTTGGCTGTCTGATGCACCTTGTGCTTTCATCAAGTTAGCAACGGATTGACCACGTCTTTCACCCAAAGCCAAGTTATATTCAGGCGTACCGCGTTCATCAGCATGACCTTCCAGAACCATTTTAGCAGTTGGATTTGCACTCAAATAACGTGCATGGATGTTAATCAAATCACGATACTCAGCTTCTACCGTTGATTGATCGTATGCAAATTTAATGATTCTTTGTGAAAGTAAACTTTCAGCGTTGTTTAAATCTTCCGGGTCACAACATATATCTTTAAACGATTGACCATTAAACATATAGGTTGTCAGGTTATCATTTTCATTTGTTTCAATCACTTCAGGCTTATCAGTAGGATCTTCAGGCTTAACTGTATCTTTTTTACATGCTGTTAAAGTCATGCCTAACAAAGCCAACAGAACTAACTTATATATTAATTTCATTATTTTATTCTCCAGGGAGTTTTCTTTTATTGCAGGTTAAGTCGATAGTTTACAATATTATTTTCCACTAAGAAAATGGTTTATATAAATTTTTTAAATATGCAACAAAAAAGGCTATCTTTGGGTTTAAAGACAGCCTTTTTTAACATAAATGCTAATTATAAGTCGTATTTAGTACTTAATTTCTGCACTAATTTCCAGACCTTTATCATTGAATCCAATGCTTGCATCTTCTCTTTGCCACCAAATTAAATCTGACATCAGAGTCTTTTGAATTCTGAGTTGCTTCTGCGCATCCGGTGGTAATTTATCCGAAACCGTATCAATTCCGGCAAACATTTTTTGATAAAAATCGGCATTGATACCAATAGTGAATAAACTGGCTTGACCACCTTCTTTGACGTCTTGGGTCAGCACTTTATCAGTTCCTTCACCTAAAGAAGCTCCAATCGTTTCTTTACCCATTGCCATGAATACATGATCTAAATTCACAGGAATTTGTGTTCCTGAAACCGGCATCATACTGGAAATGTTAACAGCCTCACCACCAACATTCAGTCCGAGATTATTCAATTCTGGCAGAGCCATAGTAGCCATTCCTTTGATGGCTTCCGGATTATCAACTGCCAACAATACTTTTGCTTTCAAATCTTTAATCATTTTATCCGGATCGGTTTGTGTGAAATCCAAATCCAACGTATCAATAATCAAATTAAAGCCTTTGAAGTTTGAAACAAAAGGTGGTAAAGGTTGGCTTAACTGAGCTTTCAAGCCGGCTGCTTGGTCATTGAGTGATTGCAACATATCACACTTGTATGGGTCTTGCTCGATATTAGTTACAAATTCCAAAGCTAATGTTTTTGCAGCTTCAATATCAAAACTAAAACCATAAGACAAGGATGACGGAGAACTACTTGCAGGAATTCTTCCGGTCATTTTAGATAATTTGCTTCCTAAACCATCAGCCATTTCAAACACCAGGTTAGAAGACAACATTGTATCTGATAGTTTAGTTGTACCGCCAACCATTCTTGGGAGTTTATCAAACATGCCCAAGATTTCAGATTTACATTCTTGTGACATTTGCTTGTCTTGGACTTTCATCAAATCAAGCATTGGCGAGTTGTACTGAGCCGGATTGATGAAGTAATCCGCAATTTGACGAATATCAAACCAGTACATGCTGTTACCCATGTAGTTGTATTTTGCGATGGTATCGTGATACTCATTGGATTGAGTGATGTTTTTGGCAGGTTTCTCAAAACCTAACAACTTAGGCATTAAATTATCAATTTCTCTGGTTGGAGATAAACTGACAACAAGTTCATTGCCATCAAGGGAAACCAGAATTTTCATTTCTTTGTCGCCGAAGAAATAAACCATCCTGCCATTTATACTCTTAAACTCGGCAGTATCTGCTTTGGAGTCATTCGCTTTATGCATTAACTCTGTTAAAAGCTCATCAAAAGAATGTCCTTTCGCCAATGTCATTCTCAACACAGGGAATAAATCAACTGCATAAAGAGCAAATTCGTTTTCTTCAATGGATAGTCCTAGTTTCTTGATTCCATCTTGCGAAAACCATTTATCGAAAAATGCATCAACTTTTTCTGTATCTGAACCAGGATCTGCTTTGTCATGATATTTCTTGAAAGAATCGGTAAACATCTCTGTCAGTAAAGTACCAACACTCGCATAAACTTTTTCAGTAATTTCAACCAGTCTTTGCGGGAGCGGATATCTGTCATCTTTGACATAAATCGCCAAAATGGCCGTATCTGCCGGAATATAACTCAATACGTTTGACTTCGTTTGAGCTTGTGTCACTTTTTGCGCAACTGTGTTTTCGGTTGAAGTTTGCTGGGCATTTTTTTCATCACCACCACAGGATGCCAAAGCTAATGACATACCAAGGGCAATTGCCAAACTTAATTTATTTTTTTTCATGATTTTCCTCATACTTCTAATTTTTAATTTTAATTTATTTAAGAATTTATCTATGCTTTCACAACTTTGAGAACAGTTCCTTCAATTGCTATGACTTTCACTTTCGCCCCTTGTGGCAAATCTTCTTCGCCTTCTACTTTCCATGAACTGTCATTCACATTAATCTTACCAACACCATTTTCAATCGCGTGTGAAAGATTAAATGTCCGACCAATGTGTTGGTGTCCGCGACGGTTTAAATTTGGCAAAGGATCTTTATCCGGATTGTTCTTGGCGTAATAATGCCAAGCGATCACAGAAACCAGGGATAATACAAAGAACATGACCATTTGAATCTGCCAACTAATACCAAGAACTGCCTGGACCAATGCTGTCGTTGCTGCTGCAAACCCAACCCAAAGCAGGAAGTAAGTTCCCATCGTCATCTCAATGACGATCAAGACAACGGCAAATGTCAGCCAATGCCAAGGTGTTAAAACTTCAAACCAACTCATATTATTTCCCCTTATTATCGGATTCTTTTAGAGCTTCTTTGGCAATTTCAGTAATACCGGCGAGCGAACTCAATACACCAGTGGCTTCCATCGGAATGAATAATGTCTTCGTGTTCTCAGATTTGGCAAATTGTCCGAAAGCCTCTAAGTATTTCGTTGCCACAAAATAGTTAATTGCATGTGTACTACCGGATTCAATCGCTTTGGAAACCATGTGTGTCGCCTTAGCTTCTGCTTCTGCCAGCCTTTCACGGGCTTCTGCTTC
>JAGRJP010000078.1:4792-16281 GCA_020442665.1 Lysobacterales bacterium | reverse complement strand
CTATGTAGAAACAATGTTAGATGCTGCCCAGATGCAATTGGAAATTTATCAAAATCCAAATAAAGCGAAAGAATTTTTGCAGAATATTCGTAAAAAAATTGAGAATTCTGCGGATTTTTCAGGATTTACAAATGAGATTGATAATGCCATCAATGCAATCCATCAAGTTGAAATTCCCGATTATCCTCGACTGAAAACTCAGATCTATTATTTATCTCAAACAGTGAGTCAGTTAGCATCGACTCATGTTAATTCTTATCAGACGACCAATTCCAAAGAAAACTCGTCATGGTTTGATAATTTAATAGTGATTCGCAAAATTGATAATGAATCGGGTCAAAATTCAAGGAAAGAGGAATTGGCTCAGACCGAAGACCAACTTAAATACCATTTTGAGGCTTTAAAAACAGCAATCAGTCTAAGAAACCAAGCTGATTGGTTGTCTAATCTAAGTACGGTATCATCAATTATCAAACAAAATTTCGAAACTGAGGGTTCTGATATTTTACAGCAAATAGAAGATTTAAAAGCTGTTAATCTCATTCCACAATATACTGACTTAAGTGAATATTTGCAGAAGTTCAGAAGTTTTATCTCGACAAATTTTATTGAAGATAAAAACTCTCAACCGCAAAGGGAAACTGCAGACTCATGAAGAAGTTGATAACAATTTTAAGTATCATTGCACTTGTTCTGTTAGCAGCGTTAGTGACACCTTCTCTAATAAAAGATCCGGGGTATTTCTATATCCGCTTTGCAGGATATGAAATAGAAATGCGTGTGATAGTTGCGTTCTGTTTGCTTTTCTTGTTTATTTTTTCACTTTGGCTTTTGATATATTTTATCCGCTTTCCGAAAAGAACCATGCGAAACTTTTCAACAAATCGCTCACGAAAATCATTTGCAAAAGGCTTGTTGGCTTTAAGTGAAGGGCGTTGGAAAGTTGCTGAAAAACTGCTGGTGACTTCAACCAAAAACAGTCCGACACCTGAGTTGGGTTATATGGCCGCTGCCAGAGCGGCTGTGGCACAACACAAATTGGAACAGGCCTTTGATTATCTCGATGCAGCTGAAAGCAGCACCGATAATCCGCTAACTGTGGATTTAACTCGGTGTGAACTTTGGGTCAAAATCGGTGAGTTTCAAAAAGCGGTGCAAGTACTCAACCGAATTTTGAAAAGCTATCCTAACAATCCTCGAGCCCTGCATATTTTGTCGCAAGCAGCTTCCGGAAGTCAGCAATGGCAATTGCTTCGAGAGATTATGCCCAAAGTTGCAAAATTAGAAGTGTTACCGGTTGAAGAAACCAATCGAATCACCCGAAATGCCATATTACAGCAATTGCAGAATGCTGAACATGAGAACGATTTACAACTCACTTGGGATAGTTTAAGCAAAGAGCAAAAATCCGATTTACAATTCATCCAACTTTATGCAAAAAGTGGTTTAAGACTGGGATTGCACCAGCAAATTGCTAAATTGATTGAAAATTCATTGCATAAAGACTGGTCGGATGAGCTCTTGCAAGTTTGGTCAGAATTGGATTTAGACACTCATTCGAAAATCAAAACAGCGGAAAAATGGTTGAAAAAATCTCCTGATAATGCACTATTGCTAAGAATTTTAGGCGAACTTTGCTTGAAGAACCAACTCTGGGGTAAGGCGCAGGAATATTTAAACAAGAGCCTTGATATTGATGCTGATAAACAAACTTTTAAACTGATGGCGAGATATTTTGATTTGGTTGGTGAACCCGATAATGCACTGGAAGCCTATCGTCACGCAGAAACCTCCAAACCTTTGGCATTGCCGAATCCGGAAGTTTCTGACGAATAAAATTGAACCCATGTGATAATAAGGAATCAAATAGTTTTTTACCAAGTGTAAATAAGGCAGGTTTATGAAAAAACACACAATTTTGATTGGATTATTAATCATTGTTGCTGTGTTTGTCCTTTATTTTAAAAATCCACAAAAACCGGAAAACCCCCAAAATAGCTCTCAAATTATCGAACCTCTGAATATTGAAAAAGATAAAAACTCAAGTACTGAAAAGGAAAAAAAAGAACAAATCAAAACGACTTCAAAGCAAGACTTAGAACAACAAACTCCTGAATCTTTCACCGAGAATAACCCAAAAGAGGATAGCGAAGTTGATTACATAATGGCATATCGAGATTGGCAATATTTTAAAAACTGCTACACCGATGTTGAAGACTTTCATAATAACAAAGACCCGTTGCAAACTTTAGCAGAGCGTTTTCAATACAATCCCAGGGAATCTCAAAATGAACCAACACCTCAGCAAAATATTTATTATCAGTATCATGTTGATGTTTGTAAGTCATTAATTGATGATGAAAATGACGATTACTATCAGATTATGTCTAAACTGGAACAACGGTTTCAAAGAATTCAACCAAATACTCCGGAAGCTAAACAATTGGAACATGCTATAAAACTCGTTGAACAGCATCATCAATTCGTCACTCAATATAACAATTCATTTTCCACAGAGTTCAATATTCCGGCTACGGAAGTGAACATGATAAACACTCAAATTGAGCAACTCAACCAGCAATTATACGAAGTTTATGAAAGCTCCGGTTACCTTGATCATGATGATATGATGCAATTGAGAGAGGATGAAAAGCAACAAATTCAGAATTTACTCAATCAGATTTCTGAATTAAAGCAAGCTCTTGATGAGAGCAAGTATATCAATTTTACACAAGCCGATGTGGCAAGAAAAACCATGTACGGTCACAGAAACTCTATGGAAGATTATCTGCATTCCGTAACATCGCCGGATGCTTTTCTGGTTTTGGCCGCTGAGGTTTATAAAATTGACTTGCTTTATGAAGAACCACAAGTCATTCAACTTCTTAAACAAAAAACAGGAATTAAAGATTCGTTGTATATCAATGTTCTTAATGGAGTTGTATTGCCATTGGTCGCTTGTTCAATGAATTATCCTTGCGATGCCGAATCGGAGTATATTCTCAGCTATTGTTTGGGCTTAAAAGACAGTATGTTTAATGAAGCCTGCGGTTCGAATCTGGAAGATTTTTATTTTTCGCATTATATCGGTAGCAATCAACTGACAGATGTTTATGCCTACTTTAACTTTTTGGTAGAAAGGTATGCGAAGTAAATCGACAGTTGTATTACTTCTACTTTTGGCAATTGTAGTTTTTATCTTGTTCAAGCAAAACTATCAATTAGACGTCACTCCAACAAAAGAACAAACATTAAGCGAAACCGAAAATAAGCAACTCATTGTTCCGGATGAAGATAATCAGCCGGAATCCAAATTACCGCATGTTGTTAAGCAACAATCAGAAATGAATCTGGATAAGAACTCAGACCTGATAAGTTCTGTTGATGATTACATTTATGATCCTGATCCATTTGTCGAAACCCAAATGATGTTGCATGAAAATGAACTGTGTTACAACTACATTAGCACCAAACAATCGTCTAAGTTTTCAGAATCATTGAAACGAATGTCGCACAGACTTCAAGAGCAACAGTCCAAATTCTTTGATGAACACTTTGAGTATTGTGATAAGTTAAACATGCAGAAACCTCGGTTACAATTGGATAACCACAAAGAAGTGAAAGAGAGGTTAAAACAGTCTCAACCTAACAGTCTGTGGGGCAAAATATTAAGTGGCGATGTGGAAGTTGACACCTTGAATCATTCTCAAATCAAGGATTTGTTAAAACAAAATCGTTTGTCGGTTTTGTCATTAGCACCAAAAATATTTTATGAATATTATGAAGAAGTAGTTCATTGGGATATGGAATATGTTTTGCAAAATCGGAATTACGATTATGTCAAACTAGTACAAGACTACGCCCAGGAACTATACCTTTGTAATTTAGGCAGAGAATGTGGTCCAAATAGTCAATTTATGATCAGAATGTGCCTCACAAGCCAACAAGCCTGCGGCTTAAACTATAATCAATACATTGAAAACATTCTCACAACCGGTCAACAAAGTGACCTGCAAACGGCATTACAATATTTTGAGAATAGTTATAGGTAAATCGGCTACAAAAAAATGCCAACAATTTATATATTGAAAATAATTGAAATTTGATACTGGCGGAGAGGGTGGGATTTGAACCCACGAAGGGCTATTAACCCTTGCCGGTTTTCAAGACCGGTGCATTCAGCCGCTCTGCCACCTCTCCGAAATTGTGCTTGAATTGACTCGATAAAGTCAGGAAGCGAACTATATCATAAAAAAAAATTAAATCTATCTAAATATAAAAAAAAATCATTTTATTTGTGATATTTCAGTTTCGGGGTTTCTATTTGCTTTCCATGCTTATACAATACGCAACTTGGTCAAAACATGGGAAATAAAATATGTCGTTAAAAGTCGGAAAAGCGGTACCTGATTTTTCACTTGTAGCTGATAATGGAAAGCCTTACAAGCTGTCTAACAAGATAAAAAACAAAGTTTTGCTGGTTTTTTATCCCGGTGATGGAACTCCTGTTTGTACCAATCAATTTGCAGATTTCCGTAATAACGAAGAAAAGTTTAAAAAACTGGATGTTGAAATTATTGGTATCAGCAGTAATGACAGCAAGTATCATCAGTCTTTCAAAAAAGAACACAATATTCCATTCACTTTGTTAACTGATGAGAATGGACAAGTTGCCTCAGATTACAATTGTCTGGGTATGTTTGGTATTAAAAGAGGAATTTTTCTGGTTGATAATAAAATGCAACTGAAATACTCTCATATTGAGTCTGTTTCGATTTTCAGAAGAAATTCTGACGAAATTATTGATTTGATAAAAAAATATTCTTAAATCTTTTACCCAAGAAGCTTAAGGTCTAAACTTCTTGGGGCTTTTCAAAGTTAAAATATTTCTTCCAGTTTATTTTTTATTTTATCGGAAATAATTGGTTTGAAGGCAAGCATTAAAAAGCCAAGTGAGGCTGAAATATGTATTTCTTCGTGATTAATTTCAACCTCTCCTTGAATTCCGGAACCTGAAAAATAAATCTGTCCATCTCCATCGTGTTCGATTTTGAGATTGTAATCATTGGCGATATCATCAAGCATGTGTTCGGCACGTTGACAGGCTTCATTTTTGCTACAGTTATGTTGGTGTATGATTAGAATGGATGACATTTTTGTGTTCTTGCAAAAGTGAAATCAATATATCTCAATCGGTTTGTATTTGCAAACATTTCAATTTGTTGGCTATTTTATAAATCAAAGGGTTTTGGAGTTATATTCGCATAAGTCATTAATAATGCATTCAGCACAATTTGGTTTTCTGGCTTTGCAAGTATAGCGACCATGCAATATCAACCAATGATGAGCATCCATTAAAAATTCTTCCGGGATTAAACGTAACAGGCTTTTTTCAACTTCCAGAACATTTTTTCCATGAGCAATTTTGGTGCGTCTGGAAACTCTAAAGATGTGTGTATCAACTGCCATTGTTGGTTGTCCGAATGCGGTGTTTAGTACAACATTTGCTGTTTTTCGACCAACCCCTGGTAAAGACTCTAAATCTTGGCGATTATTTGGAATGATAGAGTCAAATTTATCAACCAGAATTTTGCACGTTGCCATGATGTTTTCAGTTTTTGCATTATACAATCCGATTGTTTTTACATAATCTTTGAGTGCATCTAAACCCAAGTCGAGGATTTGTTGAGGTGTGTTTGCAACCTTAAATAACCTGACGGTCGCTTTATTCACTCCGACATCGGTCGCTTGAGCGGATAAAATAACTGCTATGAGTAATTCAAAAGGATTTGAGTATTCCAGTTCGGTTGTTGGATGGGGGTTTATTCTTTGAAATCTTTTGAAAATTTCGATACGTTTTTGTTTATTCATGAAAACTGGTGTATAACTCGTCAATTAACCTAGCTTGGATTTAAACCAAATTGAATGAAAATTGCAATATTAATCAACGGCTCAATTCGAAAATATGAATCTGTAAAATCAGGTGTTGAAGAAAGTTTTTCCAATTATGAACATCAAATATTTATCTCAAAATATCCGGGGCATTTAAAGGAGCTTTGTTCGGATGCTTTGAGCCACGGTTTTAATCATATAGTTTTTGTTGGAGGTGATGGGACTTTGAATGAGGGGCTTAATGGTTTGATTGAACACTTCCGAATAGGTGATTCGAATTTGCCGGAGAGCATTGACTGGCAAGCCATTAAGAATATTAAAATCGGTGTGTATGCGGCAGGAAGCGGAAATGATTTCATCAAATCAGTTGACTTGGATGAAAGCATTGATACTTTGATTAACAATATCGATTCAAATTCCTCTCGATTAGTTGATGTCGGCTGGCTGCAAAGCTATAACGAACAAAAACAAAAGCAGTCCAGCTATTTTATCAACATTGCAGATGTGGGAATCGGAGGAGAAGTTTTACTTGCTAAATCGAAAATGCCAAAGTGGTTGAGTGGAAAAATGACCTACTTTCTATCCATTGTGAAAACAATGCTGACCTTCAAAAAATGCAAACTTAGAGCTTATAATAATGATTTCAACTGGAGTGGAGAGGCATTAAACCTCATTGTCGCAAATGCTAAATATTTCGGCAATTCATTGGGGATAGCGCCTGACGCGGATGTTAGCGATGGTCATTTCTCTTTGGTGATTATTGGAGAAGTTGGATTGTTAACCTATTTGTTAAATTTGAAAAATCTTAAAAAATGCCGAAAATTAGTACACGAAAAAATAAGCTATTATAAAGTGAAAGAAATTATTGTGGAGCCGGCTGACAGCCGTCAAATCATTATTGATATGGATGGAGAAATGGTTGGTTTTGCACCAATGCACTTAAAATGCTTGGCAGGCAGAATTAACTTTATTTGTTAACTCTGCCTGAATTGAACGGTCGTTTATAAATCGCAAGTTGTTCCTTCGGTTTTTGTTACTCTTTGGTAGTTATAAGTTGCGGAACCATATTCTTCCACAACCGAATTGTAAGAGTAAGTCAGGCTGTCACATTCAGGTTGATATTCTAATTTAATTGTTCCCCACGGTTTGAAATCGAGTTCGGCTGAATTAAATTGGTTTCCGAAGCTGGTAAGGCTCTCAGGATAAATCATTTCGGCAGTAATTTTATTCCCTTCGATTAGAGTATCAGAACTTATGAACCACAGGTGCTTACCATCAATTGTATATGTGTAAGCAATAATTAATGCTCTGTTATTATTAATCATTTGAACAAATACCCCTTCGCCGGATCGAGTAGGGTCATGAAATAAACCCGAACGTCCTCCCATCGGGTTGCTTTGTTCTAAACTATCACATTCCACAACATTAGTGATTCGTCTGCTTTTGACAAGCATGCTGTCCAACTCATTCTCAAATTGACTGTTTGGTTGGAAAGTCATTCTCCCCGGGTTGGTTTTTGAGTTACATTCAGAAAAGACTAAAGATAAACTACCAACGCTTTCATGGGTCACATTATCGGGGTTAAAGCCGGGACCAAAGAAACCTCCGGTTGTTTTGAGTAGTTCATCCACAACAATGGAGTTTCCAACGATTTTTCCAACTCCAATTAACCACATTTGCTCATTTCCATTTGGAGCATAAGTAAACATAGTCACTAGTGCCGTTCCATTTCTCAACATTTCAACCATGACACCTTCACCGGATCGATCCATATCATAAAACATTCCTGTCTGCGCACTTGTGAGATTAGCTCCACCTTGAACCTCAACTGAGCCAATATCACATTCAAAAACCCCATCTCCATTTGCATCTTGTGGACGACCCAAACCGCGCGAATCTTTATAGGAACAAGGCAAGGTTTGTTTGCCTAACTCATCTGTAAATATTTCAAATGCACCGGCATCAATCACTGGTGAATTGTTCATCGGGATGATTTGATAATTTTCATCCGGTGAATTGATGAGTGGATCGGTATTTGCCATATCCGATGCCTGGTCCAAAGAGCAGCTGCTTTCAGTTGAAATATTGAAACCAAGCGATTCAATTGAATTGGTTCCAAAATCATTACAAACTGCTTTTTCAGTTGAATTTACATTGCTGCCGGTAATTAACTTGATAATGTTTGCAAATAAATAAACTTTTGCAGTGGAGTCAATTAAATTGCCACTTCCGTAAAATGTATTCATCATCAAAAACATTTTGCCCAAAGGGTTTTCAAATAGAACATTGGCACAACTGGAAATCACCACGCTATTGATGAGCATCAAAGCATAAGCATCCGCAACCGGATTGGAACTCACATTAAAATCACATCCGAAAGGACTGGCGATATTGTTTGCAAGCGTGGATAGGAATACAACCGCAAAAGCCGCACCACGGATACTGATAGCTCCACCAAGCCCATTACTTCTATTTTGTAAAAATCGGGAATGAAAAGCATAAAGAATAGCGTTTTCAAACAAATGAATCGCTCCGCCTTCAACGGCAGCAAAGTTATTTATGAAAGTCACACTAATGAGATAAAGAAGAGCCGCTCCTTTTGCTCGAATCACACCGCCACCGGATTCGCTGTAAAACCCTTTAAATGTTAAATGATGTAGATGTAAAATTGCATCTGCATAGACCAAAAAAGCATAAAACTTTAAGTGGCTTTTATTGGTAATCGCATTATCGGAGTTCAAAATAATTTGAATATCATCAGCTTCATTGGCAGAAATTTTCAATGGTTTGGTAATGTCCGGGAAAACATGACCGGAATCCACATAATCATCGGTGATAAACATTTGTTTCTCACCATTTTCTCCCGGGATGATTTTGATGTTGTTCGAACCGGTGCCATTCATGGCATTTTCAATGAGAGCGACCAGTTCGTTCGGTTGATCCGCCCTGACAGTAACTTCAACATCAAATTCTTGTGATTGAGCGGTCAATCCATACAAAAACAATAATGCCAGTAATCGTTTCATGACTATTCCCCATTTTTTTATTGAATTTCCTTATTTTATACACCTTTTAAGTAGAAAAATCCAATCGTGGCTGTTAATTCTCGGGCTTTTAAGGCATTAAATGTTTTATCAGTTTTAAATCTTCTTCATCAATTTTTTCCATTGGCGGATATTGCGGATTCAATTGTGAGAGTTCATTAATCAGTATTTCAGTCACCAGCAAACGCATAAAAGGTTTACTGTCGGCAGGAATGACATACCACGGATTGGTTTCAGTTGATGTTTGTTTTAACAAATCATCAAAAGCATTTTGATACTCTGCCCAGAGTTTGCTTTCTTTGAGATCTCCAATGCTGAATTTCCATTGTTTGGATGGCGTTTTATATCTTCTGACAAAACGATTGTGTTGCTCTTTTTGTGAAACATCGAGCATAAATTTGATAATTTTTGTCCCTGATAAACTCAAGTGTTTTTCAAAATCATTGATGCTGTCATAGCGATTTTGCCAAAACTCATCAGTAACAGGCACTTCTACTTTTTGCGAACCAAGCCATTCGGGATGAACTTTAACAACTAAAACTTCTTCATAATAACTACGATTGAAAATAGTAAGTTGTCCTCTTTGAGGAACGTGTTTGTTGCAACGCCAAAGAAAATCATGCGAACTCTCTTCTTTTGATGGCTGTTTAAATGCAACATTATTGATGCCACCAATATCGCATTGAGCAAAAACATTGCGAATGGTGCTGTCTTTACCGGCGGCATCCATTGCCTGAAAAATGACTAAAACGGCGTGTTTTTTTTCTGCCTGAATTCTCGCTTGCAGTTCCGCTAGTTGTTTAGATAATTTAGTTTGCAGTTTCTTGGTGTTCTTAACATCATCATAAAGTTTATTGATTTCTGCTTGAGAAGCTCTTGGTGAGTTTGTTGTACTTTTAAAAGTTTCCGGCTTCATGTAGAATATCCCCTAATTAACTAAGTTTGATTCTAACAAATCTATAATTAAATTCGTACTTTTGAGCTGTATGTTTGATAATATTACCAATTTCAAAATGCCTGAAATCACCTCCAAAACTGTTTTTGGAAAGGTGTTCCAGATTTATACAGTTTTAATTATTTATCCGTTTTCCTGGGCAATGACTGCCATTGTTTCAACATTGATTTTAATTTTTTCGAAATTAATCAGTCCTCGTTGGGCGAGTAAAGTGATTGGAAGAGCATGGGGTAAAATCTTGCTCTGGATTGCATTTAGCCCGGCAAAAGTCATCGGTGCTGAAAATGTGGATCCTAAACAGTCTTACATCATCGTTTGTAATCACCAAAGTTTGTACGATATTTTGCTTGTCTATGGACATTTGCCGACAGAAATCAAATGGGTGATGAAGAAAGAGTTGGAAAAGATGCCTTTTGTTGGCTTGGCGTGTAAAACCATGGGGCATGTTTTTGTTGACCGGAGCAATACAGAAAAAGCCAAACAATCGTTGTCAGCTGCTAAACATTTGATTTCAGATGGTGTTTCGGCTTTCTTTTTCCCGGAAGGAACACGCAGTAAAAGTGGTTTGCTTTTACCATTTAAAAAAGGAGCTTTCCGTATGGCAAAGGAGTTAAATTTACCCATTCTTCCAGTCACTATCAATGGTGCTAACAGCGTGATGACGCCGGGGAGCCTATCTATATTTCCAGCTAAAGTTTCACTAACCATTCACAAACCTATAAGTGCGGAACTTTATTCGGAAAAAGATGTGAATGAATTGTCTTCTATGTCAAAAACAGCAATTGCATCCGCTTTAGAGATAAAAAACTGAGTAAAACGACAAAAAATACACCTGTTTTAGTGTCTGAAAAGTCACTTTTGATACAATAAAGCCATTCAATTAAGAGGAAGTTAACCACTTCGATGAACGAAGAGAACAGTACCACCGGTTCCGGCCAGGAAAAAAAGTCATGGTTGGAGCGCCTTTCAAATGCCTTTTCAGGCGAGCCGAAAAACATACAAGATTTACTTGTAATATTGCAGGAAGCTCACGAAAACAATATCGTTGATGCCGATGCTCTTGACATGATTAAAGGAGCTTTAAAAGTTTCTGATATGCAAGTCAGACAAGTCATGATTCCCAGAGCTCAAATGATTGTGATTCCCAGAGATTCTGAATTTGAAGAAATTCTTTCAATCATCAGCGAGTCCGGTCATTCCCGTTTCCCTGTGATTGGCGAAGACAAGGATG
Source organism: Lysobacterales bacterium (assembly GCA_020442665.1). Lineage (GTDB taxonomy): Bacteria > Pseudomonadota > Gammaproteobacteria > Xanthomonadales > Marinicellaceae > NORP309. Next base: position 5,159 of record JAGRJP010000078.1, on the reverse strand, counting down.
AAGTGGAAGGCATATTGTTGGCAAAAGATTTAGTCAGTTATTTCACGCAATCGCATGATGATTTTGACATTGAGAGATTTATCCGCCAACCTGTCGTTGTTCCTGAATCCAAAAGAGTCAATATTCTTCTGCACGAATTCAGAACCTCCCGCAACCACATGGCAATCGTTATTGATGAATATGGTGGTGTCGCCGGATTGGTAACCATTGAAGATTTACTGGAAGAAATTGTTGGCGACATCGATGATGAAACCGATGAGGAAGAAGAAGCCTTCGTACAAAAAGTATCTGACGGGCTTTTTAGAATCAACGCTCTGTTAACTATTGAAGAGTTTAACGAAGAGTTTGGCACCGAATTCGACAACAG
>JAGRJP010000078.1:0-4732 GCA_020442665.1 Lysobacterales bacterium | reverse complement strand
GATGTGAATGAAGAGATTGATTTCGGCAATTTTAAATTCAAAGTATTATCCAGCGATAACAGACGTTTGAAAGTATTGGAATTGGCTCTGGTTTAATGAGATTATCAGTATTTCTGCTGGCTTTGGTATTTTCATCGTTCGCATGGCAAACATCTAAGGCACAAAATCATGGTGATGATATTGAAATCGAATTGATTACCGTCGGTGTTGGCCCTGACTATTGGGAAGCTTTCGGACATACAGCAATCCGGGTTAAATCAAATAGCTATGATTATGTTTATGGCTTTGGCTACTTTGATTTCAACGAAGAGGATTTTTTCCTTAAATTTGCCAAAGGAGAGAGTCGTTATTTTCTAGGAATCGAACCCACCCAACAAGCGCTTGAATCGGCAATAGAAAGCGGACGAACCGTTTGGAAGCAAAAGCTGAATCTCGATCATGAAGAAAAAGCTAAACTAATTCGTAAACTCAATTATCTGGCGCAACCGGAAAACCGCTACTACAAATACGATTATTTTCGGAACAATTGCACCTCAAGAATCCGTGATATTATTGATGATGTTACGCATGGTGAAATATTGACATCATTGCACTCCATCGAAAAAGGACAAAGCTGGTATGACCTAACATTTCCGGCAAAAAACCAAAGCTGGATGAACCTTGGAATTGCTATCGCTTATGGTTTACCGGCATATAAAGACCGCAATCAATGGCAGTTATCAATTTTCCCAGATGTATTCGCCCAAGATTTAGAAAAAATCAAGGCTAATTGGGTCGGAGAATTGGAATTGGTTCATCAGCCAAAACCGGAAGAGTCAGAATTCAGTCAATACAGCTTCTGGAAAACACATTACGCGATGTTCGCAATTGTCATACTCATGCTAATTTTATTGCACTATGGCAAAACAGCAACAATTGCTGTCAATAGTTGGCTCATTTTACAATCATTGGTCGGAATAGGGTTATTGCTGTTATGGTTTTTTACCAGCCACAGCGTTGCAGCCAATAATGTGAATATTCTATTATTCTTCCCACTGGCTTTTTTGTTTGTTTTCAAAACTTTCAATAAAGAAAAGATCATCACATTCTATGTGATTATCAATATGTTATGGCTGGTTGCAGCGGTTGTATTCACCAGTATATATCTTTTCGGATTTATGATGATTAATGTGATTGTAGCGAATCAGATGATTTTGAAATTAAAAAAATAACTAAGGAACACAGAGAGCACAGAGAAGTCACAGAACCACACGAAGTTTTGGACAAAAAACTGTCTGCTGAGCGTAGCCCAAGCATCTTCTTAAATTCGAAGCTCGTCATGCCTGCGTAGTCAGGCATCTCCCAAAGACCACACTAGTCATGCTGAATTTAGTTCAGCATCTCCAAAAAAACACCGTCATGCTGAGCGTAATCTAAGCATCTCCTAAATCCGAAGCTCGTCATACCTGCGAAGGCAGGTATCTCCCAAACACCACTCTAGTCATGCTGAATTTAGTTCAGCATCTCCCAAATCAGCCGTGACTTTATTTAAAACTCATTCAAACTTCCCCTTTTGAAAGGGGATTGAGGGGTATGTTTAAATCTCAAACAAACTAATCTTTCTCAAGCTATCATAAATCATTAAATCCGGGGATGATCCAGATATAAATCTTTTTGAAACCCAATAAACAACTCACGAATGGATTTAATTTCTCCAAGTATTTTCTTAGCATCGGCGATAGCACGGTATTTTAAATTGAGCAATTCTGGCAATTTATCATTATCCAGTTCATAAACACCATTTTGCACATATTGGCTGAGAACGAATTCCAGAAATTCTTGTTGTGCAACAGACAGTTTTGAAAAATTTGCTATAGCTCTTTGTGCTCTATCCGTTCTTGGAACTAAATTCTTATGAAAGGCGATATAACTTAAAACATCAAAAAGATCGCTATCCTGTCCATTGACCAAATCTTTCAGGTCTTCCAGTTGATTCTTTGAATAGCCTTTTTCTTCTAATTCCGCTAAGAGTTTTTTACGAGTGTTTGGCAGGCTCCAGATTTTTCTCAACTCTTCTTCTGTGCTGAAAAATTGTGGCAACTCTCCAAACAATTGCTTGATGAATTCAACAGCTGAAATAGGCTTGCCTTCAGGGTTCCAGAAAGTAGTCTTGGATGTCGCATCGATTTCCAGGGCTTTGCCATTTGATAGCTTAACTCTTACCAACTGCTTGACTGGTTTGTCACAGACACATGGGTCATTCTGACAATCATCACAATATCCCGTTTCAGTTTTCTCACAAACACAGGGCTTTTGGCCACAAAGATTACAGGGCGGACGTTCTTCAGTGGCATTGGGTTCCGGAGCTTCTGGAGGGCCATCCCATTCAGGATCAAGGAAGTTTCGATGTGCTTTGGTAAAGTCATAGATAGTGAAGTAATCTTTTCCATCAAACAATCGGGTGCCACGACCGACAATCTGTTTGAATTCCACCATAGATTCTACAGGACGTAACAATATGATGTTTCGTATCTCAGGTGCGTCCACACCTGTGCTTAATTTTTGCGAGGTGGTTAAGATGGTTGGAATGGTTTTTTCATTATCCTGAAAATCACGCAAGTGCTTTTCACCCATTGCACCATCATCAGCTGTGACTCTGTGGCAGTAATTGATGTTCTTGCTATCTGAGATTTGATTGATTAAATCCCTGATATGAGCCGCATGGATTTGAGTGGCGCAGAATACCAGTGTTTTATGGTTTTGATTAATCATATCCATAAAATACTTCACCCGATACCGTTCCACCTGTTCAATGATAATCTTACGACCGTAATCTTTATAGGTGAAACTATCACCAACGTCGGCTTCACCAAGAATGATTTCATCATCTGAAGTAACAGTATATTCATCATAATTGGTTTGTATCTCCTTGACCCGAAAGGGTGACAAGAAACCATCATTAATACCATCTTTGAGTGCATAGGTATAAACCGGATCACCAAAATAAGCATAGGTGTCTCCATTCACATCTCTTTTGGGAGTAGCCGTCAATCCCAATTGCACGGCTGGTGAAAAGTGTTCCATGATGGCACGCCAGGAGCTTTCATCATTGGCTCCACCTCGGTGACACTCGTCAATGATGATTAAATCAAAAAAATCAGCAGGATATTGACCAAAATTATAGGATGGCAGCTGATAAACTCCAGACTCTTCTGCAACCATTGGATACTCGTACATTTCCTCCTTCACCTCACCCTTTTGCACCTCAGTCATAAAGGTTTGAAAGATGGTGAAAAAGATATTGGCATTGGTGGGCACCTTGCCTTTTTTACGAATCTCACCGGGACTGATGCGCACCTTGATGTTTTCATCAATGACATCAAAAGCATTGAAAGAATTGAAAGCCTGATCGGCCAGAATGTTTCTATCAGCCAGAAACAAAATTCGGGGTTTTCTTAATCCGTCTCTTCTGAGATTCCATTGAGCATGAAACAGCTTCCAGGCAATTTGAAAAGCAATGGCGGTTTTGCCTGTTCCTGTGGCTAAAGTGATGAGGATACGATCTTGTTTGGCAGCGATGGCTTCCAGTACTTTAGTGATGGCATTGTTCTGATAATATCTTGGTTGCCAGGTGCCGCCACGGTCTTCAAAAGGTACAGCAAACAACCGAGCGCGCCAGGCTTCGATTTCCTTTTTATAATTTTCCAGTGGTGAAGGAAAGGTCATTTCCCAAAGTTCATCCGGTGTTGGGAATCTATCCACATCACCTTCAACAGCTTCATCCATGTCAATGCTGTAAATTTGCAAACCATTGGTGGAAAAGGTGTAACGAATATTCAAGCGTTCGGCATAATCCTTTGCCTGGCCGACACCATCGGTATAATACACATCCCGTTTTTTCGCTTCAACAATGCCAATATGGCGGTTTTTGTATTCCAAAACATAATCCGCTGATAGTGGCTTGGCTCTTCGACCTTGTCCTATCAATCGCCCCTGAGTGATTGGAAATTCCAACAATAAACGACTGCCATCAACGGCTCCCCAACCGGCTTTACGCAAAGCGGGTTCAATCAAGTCGTGTTTGGTCTGGGCTTCGTTCAATGTTTATCCCTCTTTCTCATCTGGAGAATCATGATTGGGATAAAAAGGGATACTAGGGACTGGTAATCTGGCCTCCCGTGACATTCTAAAAGCATGTTCACGCCAAAATGGCCAAACATTGTGCATGGCGTTATACTCAGAGAATTCAGTCACCTCCTCTTTGGATAGCGCAGAATTCGCAAGATACTTAGCAACAAAACAGGCTTCAACTTCAGATAATGGAATCACTTCATCTTTTTCATCCTTTACAGCAAAGCGGACACCCAAAGTGATTTGTACCAGTAAAAACTTTAATGAGTCATCTTCAACAGATTCCTTAATTTGAGCGGATATTTTCCTTTTCATCATTTGCAACATCCCTTCGGGATAATCACTTTCATAAATCTCCTCAAAGCGATGTACTTTTGATGAGTAAAGATAAATATCTACTAAATCCAGTTTTTCACAAGTAATTTTGATTAGCTCTTTATCCATAATCTCTGTCACTCACTTCAATTTCAGAAGTACTTTTTAAATGAGTTGTAGTTCTCTTTTGATTTGGAAAATTAATAACATTATCATAGAATCCCGAACCAATTTTTATACTTTCTTGCTTGAGCAAGTATTCAAATCCGTCGGGGATATTCAAAGCAACACGAATCAATTTATCCAT
>JAGRJP010000077.1:2479-6324 GCA_020442665.1 Lysobacterales bacterium | reverse complement strand
CAAAAAATGCAGGTTATGTGGAGAGGTCAGCCAATTTTTATCGTTAAACGCGATAAGACATTGTTAAACACACTTCCCGGTCTTGCAGATCGATTAAAAGATCCGGATTCCGAAAACAGCATTCAACCTGAGTATGCAAAAAATCTTCACCGTTCCAGAAAAGAAGAACTTTTGGTTATGGTTGGAATTTGTACGCATTTGGGTTGTTCACCAAAATTCTATCCTGAAATAGTCCCTCAAGCATTTGATAGTCAATGGAAAGGTGGCTTCTATTGCCCTTGCCATAACTCCAGATTTGACATCTCCGGCAGGGTATTCAGTGGATCTCCGGCAGGAACTAATTTGGTTATTCCTCCTTATGCTTTTCTTGATGAAAACAGACTGATTGTTGGTGTTGAAAAAATTGAGGGAGAGGCATAATGAGCAAAACTAAAACTTCAAAAGGCATGGGTGCAAGATTCCTTGACTGGATGGATTATCGCTTACCCGTTTCTAAAATGTGGAAAGAACATGTATCAGAATATTATGCACCTAAGAATTTTAATTTCTGGTATTTCTTCGGTTCATTAGCCATGCTGGTATTGGTTAATCAGCTTCTTACCGGAATTTGGTTAACTATGCATTATAAACCGGATGCTGAACAAGCATTTGGTGCTGTGGAATACATCATGCGTGATGTTCCATGGGGCTGGCTCATCAGATATTTGCATACAACTGGTGCTTCAGCTTTCTTTATTGTGGTATATTTACACATGTTCCGTGGTTTAATGTACGGTTCCTATAAAAAACCAAGAGAACTCATTTGGGTTTTCGGCATGGTGATTTATGTTGCTCTTATGGCAGAAGCTTTCATGGGTTATGTTCTGCCTTGGGGGAATATGTCATACTGGGGTGCTAAAGTAATTACTCAATTATTTGGTGTGATACCTGGTGTTGGGGATACGCTTCTTGAGTGGATTCGTGGTGATTACATTGTTTCCGATGCGACATTGAATCGTTTCTTCGCATTGCACGTTGTGGCAGTGCCAATCGTCTTGCTAGCTTTGGTTGTACTTCACCTCGCTGCATTGCATACTGTTGGCTCAAATAATCCTGATGGCGTTGAAATCAAAAAGAACAAAGATGAGAACGGTATTCCAAAAGACGGCATTCCTTTCCATCCTTACTACACCGTAAAAGATATTTTTGGCGTAGGGATGTTCTTGTTAATATTCTTGTTTATCGTTTTTGTTAAACCGGATATGGGTGGTTTATTCCTTGAACATGATAACTACACTCCGGCTGATCCGGGCGTAACTCCGGCTCACATCAAACCGGTTTGGTACTTCACACCTTTCTACGCAATTCTGAAAGCAGTACCGAATCCGCTTGGTGGTATGATTTTAATGTTTACAGCAATTATTCTACTTTTTACATTGCCATGGTTGGATCGAAGTGAAGTGAAATCCATTCGCTACAGATTATTACCATTCAAGATTGCATTATTCTCATTCGTAACCGCATTTGTCATTCTTGGCTGGTTAGGGATGCAGTCAGGTAGTACAGTTCAAAAATACATGGCAATTGTTTGCACAGTAGTTTACTTTGCTTACTTCCCATTCCTGTATTTCTACAGCAAGAACGAAAAACATAAACCAATTCCAGAGAGGTTGACACACTAATGAAAAGATTAATTTTAATATTGTTATTATTACCTTTTGTCAATACTTTTGCCTCAGGAGGTTCCGAACATCTTGAGCAAGCTCAAGCAAATATTCGTTCAAAAGAGTCGTTAATTAACGGTGCTAAATACTATATGAGCTACTGTTCGAGTTGTCACTCTTTACAATATCAACGTTATAGTCGTATGGCTCAGGACTTAGGTTTGACAAAAGAAGAAGTTGAGGAAAATTTAATTTTCACAGGTGCAAAGTTTACAGATCATATCACAAATAATATGTCTGCCGCTGATGCTGAAAAATGGTTTGGAAAAGCTCCACCGGACTTGACAGTCATAGCCAAGGCCAGAGGTGTTGATTGGATTTATACCTATCTAAAGAGCTTCTATAAGGATCCAACCAGGCCTTCGGGTTGGAACAATACTTTATTTGTTGGTGCTTCGATGCCGAATGTATTCTGGAAAGAGCAAGGTGTACAAGAAGCTCATTTTGAAGAGCATACCACCGCTGATGGCGTTGTTACACACTCATTCAAAGAGTTTACAAAGCTATCTCAAGGCACAATGTCTGATGAAGAATTTAATGAGACAGTCAGAGATGTAGTCAATTTTCTGGCATACACTGCTGAACCAGCTCAATTGATTCGTATGGCTTATGCTCCGTGGGTGTTATTGTTCTTGGTTATCTTTACATTCATGGCTTATTTATTGAAGAAGAACTATTTCAAAGACATTCATTAAATAGTTTCATGCAGGTTCGAAAAAGGGCAACGTCCATTGGTCGATTGCCCTTTGTTTTTTTAGGATTAAAAATTTAAAAAACTATGAAATTAACAGTTATTGGTTCTGGTTATGTCGGCTTGGTTAGTGGTGCTTGTTTTGCTCAAATGGGCAATACAGTTACATGTATTGACATTGATTCAGAGAAAATTGAAAAACTGAATCAGGGAATCATTCCAATTTATGAACCCGGATTGGAACGAATGATTGTTGATAATATGAAGAAGAAAAACATCTTCTTCTCAACGGACTTGCAAAATGCTCTAGAAGATTGTCAGGTTATTTTTATTGCCGTTGGAACACCAACCGGCCAAGATGGAAGTGCTGATTTACAGTATGTCATTTCTGTGGCAAAAAGTATTGGTAAATATCTTTCAAACTATGCAGTCATCGTTGATAAATCAACCGTACCCGTTGGTACGGCAGATAAAGTTCGGGTAACCATAACTGCTGAATTAAAAGTCAGGAATGTGGATATTGACTTTGATGTTGTCAGCAATCCGGAATTTTTGAAGGAAGGAGCTGCCATTGATGATTTTATGTATCCTGACCGAGTTGTTGTCGGTGCAGACAATGAAAAATCAATGAACATCATGCATGAGTTATATTCACCTTTCATGAAAAACCACGACCGTTTTATCGGCATGGACATTAAAAGTGCGGAAATGACTAAATATGCAGCCAATTCCATGTTGGCTACAAAAATTTCTTTCATGAATGAAATTGCCAATATCTGTGAGCTGGTCGGAGCTGATGTTAATAAAGTTAGAAATGGAATTGGAAGTGATTCCCGTATTGGCTACAGTTTTATTTATCCCGGTTGTGGATATGGCGGAAGTTGTTTCCCTAAAGATGTTAAAGCTTTGGCAAAAACAGCTGCCGATAATGGCTACATACCGCAAATATTGAATGCAGTAGAATCAGTCAATGAAACCCAAAAACACATCATTTCTGATAAAGTGATTAAGCAATTTGGTGAAGATTTAAACGGTAAAATATTTAGTGTCTGGGGATTGGCATTTAAACCCGGAACCGATGATATGCGTGAAGCCTCATCAATCACCATTATCAACGAACTGACAAAACGTGGCGCTAAAATTCAGGCATACGACCCCAAAGCCGTTGATGAGGCAAAAAATCATTATCTCAAAAACAATCAAAATGTGACCTATTTTCAGGAAAAATATGCGGCATTAGAAAATTCCGAAGCATTGATTCTTGTGACCGAATGGCTTGAATTCCGCAGCCCCGATTTCGCAAAAATACGCTCAATGCTGAATTCCAATATGTTTTTCGATGGTCGCAATCAGTTTGAAAAATCAAAAATGCAACAACAAGGATTTCAGTATTTCCAGATCGGTGTATCGGATTAAAAATACTGCGGCAAATATTTATCAGCAATAAACAA
>JAGRJP010000077.1:180-2327 GCA_020442665.1 Lysobacterales bacterium | reverse complement strand
CACATGGTTATCCAAAAACCGACAAATTCATCCCAGACAATTCCGCCATAATCATGAACTCCCAATCGTCCACCGGTGACATCACAAAGTTTGATGCCAACAATAAATGCAATAAAAACCAGCCACAAATATAAAGGTAAACTAAATTGAACCAACAGATAGTAAAGCGGAATGGCGGCGAGTGTTCCGAATGTTCCGGGGGCGATTGGCGACAAACCCGAGCCAAAGCCAAATGCAAAAAAACCGGCAAAGGTTTTGAATGTTAAATCAACAGGAGATTGGAGTAATTTTTTGGAAGTCATGTTATCATTTTATCCGCAATAATCGGATATTCAATTTATTTGTTTTTCTCGCCTCAAAAACTGGCATCAAAACTTTTTTTCGCTATCATTAGCATTTCATTTTCATCATTCGACATTACCGCATGACAGAACAATTTGATTTTACTGTTGGACAAAGATTTATCAGTCAAACCGAGCAAGAACTGGGTTTAGGAAGTGTAGAGCAAATCAATCACAGAATGGTCAAACTTGTTTTTCAGGCAGCGAATGAAGCTCGTGTCTATGCCAAAGACAACGCACCAATCACCCGAATCATCTTCGAAAAAGGCGACAAAATCCCTTCCAGAGACGGCTGGACATTAACTGTTGAGGACGTGAAAGAGTTTAATGGGTTAGTTATTTACCAAGGTATTGATGAAAAAGGTAATGATGTTCTTCTCCCTGAAACTGAAATCGCTGATTCGATCAAGCTGAATCGCCCATCGGAACGATTACTTTCTGGGCATTTGGATTCCAATAAATGGTTCAATCTTCGCCAGTTGGCCATTTCAAAAATTAACGAATTTCAAAAAAATCCGCTTTACGGTTTATTGGGTTGTCGAACATCGCTTCTCAAACATCAATTGTATATCGCACAGGAAGTGGCAAAGAGGTTCTCACCAAGAGTATTGCTAGCCGATGAAGTGGGTTTGGGTAAAACCATTGAAGCCGGGTTAATCATTCACCAGCAATTACTCAAAAATCGTGCCAAAAGAGTCCTTGTAATCGTTCCAGAAAGTTTGACACATCAGTGGATGGTCGAAATGCTGAGACGTTTCAATCTGCATTTTAGTGTTTATGATGAAGAGCAATGTTTGGGAATTGAAGAATCATCCGAATTTGAGACTCCTTTTGAAAACAGTCAATTGGCAATAATTCCAATGCAATTTTTGCTGAAAAATACAAAACGAGCTGAGCAATTGATTCAAACTCAATGGGATTTGCTGGTTGTTGATGAAGCACATCACATTAAATGGTCTATTGATAATGTCAGCGATGAGTATCATTTAGTTGAAAAACTGGCAAACTCCATCAAAGGAGTGCTCTTACTGACGGCAACTCCTGAACAAATGGGAAAAGAAAGCCACTTCGCCAGACTTCGTTTATTAGACTCCAATCGTTTTTCTAACTTCGAAGAATTTGTTCAAGGAGAAGAAAACTATCAAAACATCGTCAATGCCATTGACGTACTCAGATCCAAAAAGCCAATGACTAAAACCGGGGCAAAAAATACTGCCAAGGTTTTTACAGATGATGCTGATATCCAATTGGTGCAGGATATCTTTGAAGAGAATTTGGATGAGGCTCAAAAACAGGAATCCAAACTGCAATTGGTCGAGAAGTTACTCGATCAGCATGGAACAGGAAGGCTTTTGTTTCGAAATACCAGAACAGCTATCAAAGGTTTTCCAAAAAGAAAACTTCATCATTATGCTTTAAATAACTGTTATGAAAACGCTTTTGATAAGGAAATTCCCCTACAACTCACACCGGAAAGAATTGATAACTTCCCCAATTGGACGAAATTGGACTCCAGAATGCCTTGGTTAGCCGAACAGCTTTTTTCGTTTAAGCATAAGAAGTTTTTATTGATTGCCGCTCATAAACAAACTGTTTTAGACATTGCCGATAGTCTCAGAGAGAAGTTTGGTATTCATGCAGCTGTTTTCCATGAGGATATGTCGCTGATTGAGCGAGATCGTTCCGCTGCCTGGTTTGCTGATGAAGAAAAAGGCAGCCAAATCATGTTATGTTCTGAAATTGGCTCAGAAGGCAGAAACTTTCAATTTGCACATCATCTGATTTTCTTTGATTTACCTTTAAATC
>JAGRJP010000077.1:0-127 GCA_020442665.1 Lysobacterales bacterium | reverse complement strand
ATATTATTCATATTCATGTTCCATACCTGATGGAAACAGCAATGGAGAAATTGTTTCATTGGTATAACAATGGGCTTAATATATTTGAAAGTGTTAACCCAGCAGCTCACAGTATTTTCCGTAAACA
>JAGRJP010000076.1:8773-14953 GCA_020442665.1 Lysobacterales bacterium | reverse complement strand
TCGAGAAAATGTGTTGTATGGCTGAGGCTCATTTCAACAATGTGGTTGGTTTGTCATTTGGCGGAGCATTAGCCGGAAGTATAGGAACAGCCGGTGCAGCAGTCTTTGATATTGTTGATTTTACTCATGAACTGGGAACAGGCTCAGGAATTGCACCAGGAACAAATGGTGCGGTTTGTAAGGCAGTCGGTCCGATACCGGATTTTTAATCAAACCTCAATCAATAAGCTAAAGGTATAAAATTATTAAGAGGTACACAATAATGAAACTATTTTGGGTATTAATTCTACTTGCGTGTAATGTCTCGGCTGAGAAGTTTTTCTATGAACAAGAACCGAATAACTCACCGATTGATGGTAACCATTTCAAATCAGAACAAACGATTCTTGGTAATATGCAAGGCAAAGATCAGGACATGTTTATCTGGAATGTATCAGATGGCGATGCTGATTTTCAATGGAATATTGAGTTTGAAGGTTTGCCGGGAAAATTAACCCGTTTGGATTTAATGCACGTCACTTTGACTGAGGATGAAAAAGGTGTCACCCAAGCAGACACTATTTTCTCTATGGCCAGCCCGGATGGATCAGTGCCATTACAAGCCAGTAAATTAGTAGTAACTCCGGGTAAATATTATTTGGGTTTGTCCTATGCAGGTGGACAATCAAAACCATCGGTATCACCATTGTTTGGTGATATGGGTTTTGCAGATATGGAATCCGAAATTCATCAGGAAAACATCCGAATAGACTCAATCGATGTAAAAGAACAGGATTTCTACAAAATCAGAATTACCAAGGGGTATAAAATCAATCTGGCAAGAATTAAGGAAGATAAAAACAGCAAAGAATCTCCATACTCACTTCGTGCAGACTCTATGGTAGGTGTTTATTTCTATAGCAAGTCACTTTGGTTGGATTTTAAGATTAATGAGAAACAAACCAATCAGGTTTGGAAAGTTCATGGTCAATCGGAATTAGGAAAACCCTTAACATTGAAACTGTATGACTCTGCGAATAACTTATTAGCCACTCAACCGTCCGATAAAAGAGGAGCTTTTTATATTTCTGATTTAAAACTATCAGTAGGTTCTTACTTGCTGGAGTTGATATCTCAGGATTCAAGCACAGCTATTATAGAGGTCGCCAATACAGGTGAGTTTGTATCCGGGAATGAAGCTGAGCCCAACAACAACCTAAAAATTGCCAATCAGATTAAAGTTGGCGAAACAATCATTGGTAAGCTATCCGGTAACACTGATGAAGACTCATTTGTTTTCAATGTTAATGACGAGCTGTCACAAAAGCAGTTGAAATTATCAATCATTAACGATAATAAAGAAAATCTACGTTTTTGTTTGTGGGCGGATAATCAAAAAAGATTGAAATGCAATGATACAAAAGAAGATATTATCCTCGACAATTTGGCGTTGAATGTTGGGAATCATTTTATTTCTCTATCAAGATCTGCCAATGAAGCTCCTTATAGTATCAACGTAGCGGATGTCGGTCCAAGAAATCCAATCATGGAAACTGAACCAAATGATAGCTTTCCTCAAGCTGTTGCTATGAATGAAAAAAGATTAGTCAAAGGCACAACGGTTGGCAACGAGTATGATTTTTATAAATTTGATGTTGATGATAGCGATAGGATGTGGACGATTCAGGCCGTTGGAAGTAATTTGGATCGATTGATGACTTATAACGCCAGAGGTGATGCTATTCAGAGAGCAACCAATCAGGCAAAGAGCAATAGGCTCAAATTGAGTAACCTCATTCTTTCCCCGGGTGAGCATATTGTCAGTCTGAATGGTACAGATAGCAAATATGTTCTTAGAGCTTTTCCTGCCGGAAAAATTGATGAATCTCTTGAAAGAGAGCCGAATGACAGCGAATTACAAGCAACAGCTTTAAATATTGGTGAAACGAAGAAAGGATTGCTTGCAGATGCCAATGATGTCGATTTATACCATTTTCGTATTAATGGCGAACAAGGACTCCATTTAAAGATACAGCCTCCGGTAGACGGTGCATTAAGTTATCAGTTAGACAGAGAAGGAGTCCGTGTTGGTAGAAAAGTCTCTCAAAAAGGTGAAGCGGTTGAGTTTAAAGGTCTGTTAAAACCGGGTGAGTATCAAATAAGAATTCAACCACATCGTGATTTGAGCGATGATTTATATGAAGTTTCATTAAACACTTATGACGCATACTCTTGTAGGGAAGATTGTGAACCGAATGACAATCCCTATCAAGCCAATAATATGAGTGGAGTTTCAGTAGTCAAAGGTCAATCAGGAACTCATGATGATTATGACTGGTATTTTCTACCTGAGTCTGATGTGCAAAGAAAAATTACTTTCGTTGATAAAGTTGGCAATAATATTGCCGGGATTGTCGGGTTTACCGATTATGGAAAAACAAGTCTAGCGACCGAGCGAAACTCAAAAGAACAACTCGTTGATTTCACCATTCCTGAAAATAAAGCCGGGTATTTCCGAATCCAAGTGTCGAAATCAAATTATGAGTTTGATATAAAAATTGATAATCAAGCGGTTCAAGAGCAAATAATTACAGCAGATGTGAACTTGTCAGTTAGCGGTTTACCCGAGAGTATAAAGGCATTTGCCCCAGAAAGCCAACGTCTTAAAGGCCAAATTATGGTTGAAAACAAAGGTCATGAAATCGTTGATATTCATCTAAAAATCCATACTGGTGACTATCGGTGGATAACAGATATTTCCACAGATGAATTGCAATTACAACCTGGAGAAGCGAAACAAATACCAATTTCTATTTTAACTCCGGCTGAATTGACAGACTCAATTATCACCAGAATCGTTTTTGTTGCGGAAACAGAAGGAGTTGTTGTAAAGCAATATTTACATGAAATTAAAGCGGAAACGAATGCAGATTTGGTCAATCCGGAAGAGTTTTGGGGAGTGCAAAAATCTTTGATAGGTGGTATTAATGTCGCTGCACTTTCAATGGGAGCGAAACGAACCGAAGAAGACATTGCGATGAATGTTTCATCCGTTGGTTATGGATTTGATGAATTATTTGACAATATGACAGCTTTAAATTCCGGTTTAAAATATCGTGGGGGAAGAAAAACCGAAAAAGATATTGTCACAATTGAATTCGCAGGTAATAAACCGGTTGATGTGGTAGGAACTATACTTAACCCTTTATCCGGTGGAAGCTCTTATAAATATCTGAAAGATTTCGAGTTACATCTGTCGCTTGATGGAGTCAATTTCCAAAATGTCCTTCAGGGAAGTTTGCAGCCGGTTGGAGCTGAGCAATCCTTCGTTTTATCACAACCTTACAAAGCCCGGTTTGCTCGTTTGTATATGATTAACTCTCAGGATGATATCGTTAAAACCAATCTGTCTTTAGGTGAGTGGAAAGTGATTGCAGCTCCTGATACTGTGTTTGATTCCTTCAATATTACGAGCCCAAATCATGGCGGGTTTGTTGTTTGGTCGAAACCACAAATTTCAGGAGATTGGGATAAGCCAATTTTAACAGAAGAACTGGAACACGCTTCAGCACGCTCCAGATCGAATGATGATTGGCAATGGGTAGTTGGATTTCACAACCAACGAGCGGCGTTGATTGAAAAAATACAATGGTTGCCATCACAAGCTGACACCGGCAACAGGTCGAATGTTGAATCCATGAAATCTGTAAAAGTGTTTGTTTCCTCAACTTCAAATGTTGGACCATGGCAGTTAGTCGCCGATGAAAAATTAGACACTGACAAATCACTCAAAGAAATTACCTTTGAAAAACCGGTTTGGGCACGCTATGTGAAATTTGTGACCGATAACGTCAAAATTAGTAACTATGCTTATTTTCCTGAAACAATCCGAATCCTTGAAAAGCAAGTAGGTAGTGATTATCAAAGTATTTTAGGAGAGTGGGGAGAGCTTTCACATCAGGCATTGTATGAAAAACTCAATCCAGCAAATAAGCTCGCTTTTAAAGATGAAAGGCAAAACCACAGCAAAAATACAGCTTTTGATATCAGTGAGGAAAAAACAACAAAAGGTCAGGTTCAACTGGAATATGCTGACAAGCCGGATTGGTTCAAATTTTCGGTTGCCGAAGATCACAATACCTTAAACATCGGACTATCGGGCAAACAAACAGTTGAGACCGTTTTACATATTGAGGACGAACAAGGAATTCAACTGCCATTACTTACTGTTGCCAAAGAAACAAATTTAATCCAATACCAGCTTCCTGTTGAAAGCGGGAAAAATTATTTTATCAAAGTTGAAGAACCTCCGAGGTCGACTGTTTTTGTGTGGGATACCAGCCCCAGCACACTTAGTTACGAGGATATAATCTATCAGGCATTAAACAGCTATAGCAATGAAGTAATTCCTGATAGAGATATGGTGAATTTCTTACCATTCGGTGGTGAATTATTGATGGATCAATGGTATGGAGAGCCCTATTATCTGAAAACAATTATTAACAGCTATTCGCGAAAAGATGATTCCAGTCAGGCTGAATGGTCGCTTTCCCAGGCAACAAAAGCATTGGCTGGCAGACAAGGAAGCAAAGCAATTATTTTAATCACCGATGCTCTCACAAACAGAACTCCTGAAGTTTGGGATAGTTTGAGAGAGGTTCATCCGAGAGTATTTTCGCTCGGTTTAGTGGGAACTCCGGGGTTCGGAGGCAAACTTCAGGACCAAGTTGATTTACTCCAGTCTTGGGCTCACGTCAATAACGGAGAGTTTATCAAAGTTGTGGATAGAAATGATGCTGATCAAGCATTTGCCAGAGCAGCAGCTAAATTGCGTATGCCGGCAGATTATCAGCTTGTTGTTGATAGCGAATACATAAAACAACCCGGACCGGGACAACTGCAAATTTCACAATCGGCAAGTTCACAATCTGGCGGAGCAGTTGAATTGATTCTCGATGCTTCTGGCAGTATGCTCAAGCGTTTGAACGGTAATCGCCGAATCAATATTGCTAAAGATGTCTTGAAAAATACAGTCACGGAAGTGATTCCACAAGGAACTCCGGTAGCATTGCGAGTCTTTGGAGATAAAGAAGCTAATGCTTGCAGAACGGATTTAGCCATCAAACTTCAGCCTTTGCAGCCCCAAGCCGCAGTCAAAGTGATTGATAGTATCAATGCCAAGAATCTGGCAAAAACACCGATTGCTGACTCTCTGGCAAAGGTTGCCGGTGACTTGAAGTCTCATCAAGGTCAAAAAATAGTGATTCTTGTGACAGATGGGGAAGAAACTTGCGACGGAAATCCTCAGGAAGTGATTGCTAAATTGATTGAAGATGGTATGGATATTCGCCTCAATATCGTTGGTTTTGCGATTGATGATGAGGAACTGAAAGAGCAGTTTCAGCAATGGTCCACTCAAGGTGGCGGAAAATATTTTGACAGTAATAATCCGGAATCTCTCAAACAATCGGTGAATGAAGCCCTAAAAGTTCCTTATTCCGTCTTTGATAGGAATGGAGAGCTCGTTAGCGAAGGAACTGTCAATGGTGAACCCATTGAATTGCCTGCCGGATATTACACCATTAAAATATTCACTCAAGAAGTTCAAGTGATTGAAAACTACCAAATTTTGGGAGAGCAGTTGCAAAGAGTTGAGTTGTAATTTATTGAGATGAACGGTTTGTAATAAGAGAGCAAATGATAATCAATTTGTTTGTATTTAAACCATGACTTTGGAACTATTGTATTTTAGCAGTGTCTTATATATAATTCACAATCCTGCTGCTTCATAAGAAGGGCAGAAGTTTTTAAAACATATTTATTTGCCGCAAAGTCGGGAATAATTAGGAGTAAAAAAATGACAGAAAACAACTCAACAAGCACACAACTCGCGCCAATCCCTGTAATGACAGGATCATTGGATAGCTATATCAGTGCAGTTAATCAAATCGCTGTTCTCTCCAAAAAGGAAGAACGCGAACTCGGTAAAAAAGTTTTTCATGATAACGATTTGGAAGCGGCTCACAGATTAGTCACTTCGCATCTGCGTTTTGTTGTGTTTATCGCACGATCTTATGCAGGCTATGGCTTGCCGGTCGGTGATTTAATTCAGGAAGGAAATATCGGTTTGATGAAAGCCGTTAAACGATTTGATCCTTCACATAAAGTCAGACTGGTTTCATTTGCAGTGCACTGGATTAA
>JAGRJP010000076.1:0-8642 GCA_020442665.1 Lysobacterales bacterium | reverse complement strand
GCAGAAGATTTGAATGTCAAACCGGAAGTGGTTGTGGAGATGGAATCTCGCTTGCATGGACAAGATGTGTGTTTTGATTTGTCATCAGATGATAGTGATGATGATAACTACTCACCACAAGAATGGTTGACAAGTTCTGATCCAAGCCCGGAACAATTATTGGAGAAACAAACAGAAAGTGATTCAAATCACGAATTACTATTCAAAGGTTTGGATAAATTAGATGACAGAAGTCTGGATATCATCGAAAGCAGATGGTTGACAGACAAAAAAGCCACTTTGCAAGAACTTGCTGAGAAATATGACGTATCAGCAGAAAGAATCAGACAGCTGGAATCAGCAGCAATGAAAAAACTGAAAAGCCAAATATTGGCATAATAAGTGCTTCAATCAAAACACAAATGGCAATTAAATTTAATTGCCATTTTTTTTGTAACAAATTCATCAGTAGTTCGTTTTATATCTGAAAAAACAATCGAATGGGTAACAACATGAAAAATATTCTGGTACTAATTTTAGCATCAACATTTTCTCTGACTGCTTGCGGAAATTTTTTGGGAAGCAAAAACATTGCGGAAGGAACTCAATCTCCTGATAAGGATTATGATACCGTCAATGGCAGCATTACTGTAGGGGCGAATTCAGAAGTTGGTGATCTATCAACAGTTAATGGCTCCGTCAATGTTTCTCCAGGAACCAAAGTTGGTTCGGCAGAAACAGTGAACGGAAGTATAAACTTTACAGATGGTGTAAAAGCTCACTCAGCAGAAACAGTCAATGGCTCGATTCGACTAGGAACAAACTGTGAAGTTGAAGAAGATGTGGAAACAGTCAATGGTTCAATCATTGCTGAATCCGGTTGCAAAGTGAAGGGAAATTATGAAACTGTCAACGGGAAACTTAAAGCTATTAACGCTGAAATTCATGGAAATGTAAAAGCAGTCAATGGCAAGATTTTGCTACTTGATGGAACACATGTACATGATGATGTTATTATTGAAAAAAGCAAAGGTTTCTTTAATAGCACAAAATCCAAGAAACCGGTTGTTGTTTTAGGAAAAGATGTGGTTGTTGATGGCGATTTGATATTTGAGAAACCGGTTAAATTATATATTCATGATACTGCAAAATATGATGATGACTTCGAAAATGCGGAAGTGATTAAATACTCCGGCTCAGAAGAACCATACTAAATAATACCTAAAGGGAAACTTCATTTCTCTTCTCTTGGAGGCAGTGATATTTCATATTGCTGCCTTTTTTATTGGAATTCTTTTTCATAAAAAATTTTTATCGCTAAAATACACCGATGATTTTTCAGATTCAAATAAAACTTTTCGCGATTATTCTGTTTTTATCACTTGTTTCGTGTTCACAGAAAACAGAGCGATTATTTAAGAAACAGTATTTCATCTTTGGCACAATCGTTGATGTCCTCATTTGGGATGATGATGAAAATCAGGTATCGACCGCCCTTGAGAAAGTAGAATCCATGCTCAATTCCATGCACAATCAATGGCATGCATGGAAACCTGGGCGCTTGCTAGAAATCAATCAATCTCTGAGGAATGGAGAAAGCATCAAATTATCTGATTATGAATCAGCGTTTTTGCAGGAAACCCAAGAATTATCCAAGCAATCATTAAATTATTTCAACCCTGCAATAGGAGAGTTAATAAATCTCTGGGGATTTCACACTGATAATTACCCAATTACTACGCCACCACCGACTGAATCTCAAATTGAGGAATATCTCAGAGAAACTCCAACCATGCAGGATTTGATTGTTAATGGAAACTTATTTAGTAGTAAAAACACTTCAATTTGGCTGGATTTTGGAGGAGTGGCAAAAGGTCATGCCATTGATCGAGCCATAGAGATTCTGCAAACACACAATATTAAAAACGCTATAGTCAATGCCGGTGGAGATCTACGAAGTATAGGTAAAAAAGGACAAAAAGACTGGAAAGTGGCAATTAGAAAACCCAACTCAGAAGATGTTGTAGCAGTCATTGAAGTTAAAGGTGATGAATCAATTTTCACCTCCGGTAATTACGAACGCTATAAAGAATTCAATGGCAAAAGATACGCTCACATTATTAATCCAAAAACCGGATATGGAATTGAAAACATTATATCCTCAACTGTTATAGCAAAAAACGGAACCCTCGCTGATGCAGCAGCTACCGCTTTAATTATTGCTGAAGATATCGACCGGAAAACGATTATCAAAAATCTGGGTTTAACACAGGTCTTGCTGATAGAAGAAAACGGGCAATGTCTTTATACCAAAGAAATGCAAAAGCGAATTGACTTGGAGTGTGGGATTATAGAATGATGTGGTGTTGTTTTTATTGCTTTCGTCCTGATACTCTCCATCATCCATAATAGTTTGCGTGAAAAATCTCACCAGGAGATTTTTTGCACAAACAAACATAACATTGTTAGACTCTTCCCATCGTTACTCTGGGTATTAAGGCTAAATCTTTTAGTGTTTTTACATCGGAATAATTATTTTTATGCATATAATCGGCAACCCTTTGATGTTGGTTGTAACCATGTTCAAGAATCAAATAGCCGTTAGGTTTCAGGTGATTTCTGGCTTCTGAAATAATTTGAAAAAGGTCTTTGAAACCCTGATTGGGTGATGTCAGAGCGGTTATGGGTTCGTATTTTAAATCTTGCAGATGTGGGTCGTTTTCTTCGACATAAGGAGGGTTGGATACGATGATATCGAATTGTTTATTGTCTAAATTACTGAACCAGTTGCTTTGCAAAAATTTTGCATTGTGAACTTGATTGTGAATTTGGTTTTTACGAGCGATTTCTACACAATCATTTGAAAAATCGATTGCTGTGACTTGAGAATGTGGTCTTTCTTTAGCAATGCTTAGAGCTATGGCACCCGTTCCGGTTCCTAAATCCAGAATATTTCCGCCAAAACTATCATCAGTTAACTCTAAAACGGTTTCAATAATCAGTTCAGTTTCAGGTCTTGGAATTAAGGTGTGTTCGTTAACGATTAAATCCAGTGTCCAGAACTCTTTATGACCGGTGATATAAGCTAAAGGTTTGCCGTTTTCTCTTTGTTTTATGAATTCTAGGATTTGGTTCATCTGAGATTCTTCGAGCTGTTTATTCCAGATAAATAGTTCTGCGGTATTAATTTTGAGAACATGACAAATTACCAAATCAATTTCGCGTTTCTCTAATTTGGTGTTTTGATAAAAGTATTTTAAAGGTTGATGTGTTGACATTGAAAATAAAAAAGGCTGGATAACACCAGCCTTAAAGATAAGGTTTTAATTCAATTTAACCAAAAGAACTTTTTGAAATCATGTCTTTAGCTGGTTTTGAAGAACTTTTATCGAATGAAAGAGTGACTATTTTGTCGCTTTTTTCATCAAAGCTGGCTGAAAACATAATCACATCAGAAGAATTATTGATTGGATTTTTCTGATCTAACTCGGGAGTGACAAAATAGACAGCCGTAACCACCGCAGCAGTTGCCAATGCCGGTTTGAACCATGACAAGAATGAAGTTGTAAATTTGGGTTTGAGTTTCAAATCAACAGATTGACCGACAGCCACTGACCAATCTTGTAATTGGTTAATCACTTGATAACTCATACTGAGTTGAGTGTTGTCAGCAATTTTCTCAACATTTGCTAATCTTGTATTGGATAACTCCGAAGAATCATATAAAAAGTCAGTACTTTCATTGATAGAATTATCGTGACTTTTTTGAAACATTTCAGCAAGTTGTTTTTCAGTTAATTTCATAATCTATTCCTAAACTAACAAGTTTATCTTTTAATGCTGCCATTGCTCTTTTGGAGAGGTTTTCAGCTTTATAAAATGACCAACCGGTCATCTCACACATTTCTTTGACTGAAAAACCCTGAAGTCTTAGCTTTACCGCAATTCTTCTGCTTTCCGGCAGAGTTTCTATTGCTTGCATTATCAGCTTCATGAGCTTTTCATTGGCTAATATATTTTCAGGTCCCAATTCCTCAGACTGTAAATCGGGTTTGTAATTGTCCTCGTCCGCTTCTTCAGGCATTTGAGTTTCGTTGGTATGCCTTTGGTTTTTGCGAGCCAAGTCGATAATAACATTAGCCGTAATCTTGTATATGTAAGACGAGATGTTTTCAATTTCTCGGTCACTTTCGATTAATTTTAACAGGCGAATACTGACTTCTTGTTCAACATCCTCGGCAGTGACTCCTTTAACATCAGGACGCAGCACAGCGACAGCTTTCACAACATGTTCATGATGTTCGGCAAAAATACGGTGAATTTGCGCTTTGCTCAGTCCCATTGGTTTAATTGTTCCATGAAAGAGCGTTCATAATCACTCCTTTTGTTTGCTGGAGCTTGTGATTTCGAGTGGCATCCATTGCTGATTTTCCCAAGTTGTTAGTCATGGCAGCGGCGGCTCCCATTCGAATCATAAAATGAACAATTGAAGCGATATTCCTGTCATCTACGGCATATTTTAATTTATGTACTCCACATAAAATCATCAAAGGAGTGTTTCCTTCTTTATCTTTGGCGTTAATATCCATACCGTGATCCATTAAAAACTGGATGGAGTTTTTGGCACTATTGATATTGCTGTAATACTCGGCACCCATGGCAATCACATGAAGCAGGTTTTGTTGGTTTTTGCTTTCAAAAAAGATATCCGCACCATTACGATACAAAATACTTAATAACGAATCATTCCATTGGGCGGCTGCTATGGTAACGTAGTTGTAATTGGACGGTCCGGTACCATTCGGATTGGCGCCGTTTTCCAATAATAACCCGGCAACATGACGACAATTACCAATAATACTGGATGATAATGCAGTGCTGCCATTTTCAGATTTCGCTTCAATATCAGCATTCTGTTGAATTAAAAAAGAAACAACGGCTCGTCTGGAATGACCGCTGGCACGTATTAATGCTGTACAACCATTTTCATCACGACAATTGACATCAATACCTTCAACAATCATTCGATTAAGGCCGCCTAAGTTTCCTGTTTTAGCGGCATGAAACCATTCCTGCTTGTTTGATTTTTTAGAAACAGTTTGTTTGAGTTTTTCAAAGAGAACGTATTTAGGGTCTTTGTCATTCTCAGTTTGTTGTTCAATGGCTGCTTCAACATCTTCTGCTGTAACATTTGGAACAACTGTTTTATTTTCCTCTGTCGATTCAGTTCTGGATATTGATTCAGTTTTTTCGGCTTTTGGAGTGGAAATTTCAGATTGATAATCGTTGGTAAAAAAGGGTAACTCAATTTGATTGATGGAGTTTAAGTGAGTTTCAATCAAACGAGAAATTTTAGGGTGTTTTTGTTTGGCAATTAACCAAGCAGATTTACTGTCCTTATCAGCTCGTTCGGGGTCAGCGCCGGCAGTTAATAATTGTTTGACGATATCATCAATTGGCTGTTTTTGTTTAAGTTCTAAAATTAATGCTGTTTCTTTGTTATTGTTGGTTTGATCAATTTCGGGGTTTTGTTCGATAATGAGACGCACTAAATCTTTGTTTCTTGAATGCACGGCATCAATTAACGCCGTATTGCCGGAATAATCCTGAATATTACAGTCTGCTCCTTGTTCAATGAGCTTTTTGGTTTTATTTTCATGTCCCATCAGGCAAGAAGTCATCAGAGCGGTGCGCTTTTGTTCATTCTGAATATTAACGTCATCAAATACGTTCAATATCATGGAAATCCCTGAAATATCATCCTGCATGCATTGACAGGCTGAAATAAGTAGTGGTTTTTCAGCTTGATGGAATGTGAAATTGTTCTCCAATAAGGCTTTTGCCATTGGGAAGTGGCCATTTTTTAAGGCAAGCGTCAGAACAGAGTTTTTCCTGTCGTCGGTGATATGGGTATTTTCAATGCTGTTGAGCGCATCCAGTAGCTGTTGAGTGTCACCTTTTTTGCAACATTCAAAGATATGGTCGATTTGTGAATTATTCACCAGCAAACATTGAGTCGATAAAACAAGCGTTATATTAAATTTTTACCCACTCAATGTCTATTAGATTGTCAAATTAGTTTATTCAAGCACCAAAATATAGTTGCGATAATTTCGATAAATATTCAGAACCGGTGATTTTTTTGAATTATCAAGGATATTTTTTACCTGTTTGAGGTTGTTAACGGACTTTTTATTGATTGAGGTCACCAGGTCTCCACTTCTTAATCCTTGATTCCAGGCTGGGCTTCCTCGTTGAATTTCATCAATTAAAACACCTTGGTAAGTGTCTTTCAATCGTGACGGAAGATTGACGAAGTGAGCTCCCTCCAATCCTGAATGCAGTTCATCTCCATCGAATTCTTTTCTATCAAAAGTTGTGATACTGGCAGTCGTTTGATCTTCATCTTCATCACGAATATAGTTGATTTTTATGCGAGTGTTCAGTTCAAATAAGCCTTCTTGATTTTCAAAGTCGTGTTGATTACTGACCTTTGTATTGTTCAAGTGAGTGATGATATCTCCGGGTTTTAGACCGGCAATATGAGCCGGTGAATCTTCTTCAACATTGGTAACAATCACTCCACTGTTTTTGACCAGGTTAAACGCCCGAGCCAGATTCTCTGTAATATCCTGAACTTCAACGCCTAATGAGCCACGACGAACTTGTCCGTGTTGAACAAGTTGTCTCATGATTCTTTCTGCCAGAGAAGAAGGAATGGCAAAACCGATTCCGACATTTCCTCCGCTTGGAGAATAAATAGCGGTGTTAATTCCTACAAGTTCACCTTTGAGATTGATTAATGCACCGCCTGAATTTCCGGGGTTGATTGAGGCATCGGTTTGAATAAAGTTTTGATAGCCTAAGCCCTGAATATTGGTTCTACCTAATGCGGAAACAATTCCTGAGGTGACGGTTTGACCCAATCCGAATGGATTTCCAACGGCGACCACAAAATCACCAACTTGCATCGTTTCAGAACTTGCCAGTTTGAGTTCGGATAAATTATCCGCATCAATTTGTATCACGGCGACATCAGTTCCTTCATCGGTTCCAATCAATTTGGCGGTAAGGCTTCTGCCATCCTGTAAGGAAACCTGAATATCATCCGCGTCTTCGATGACGTGATTATTGGTAAGAATGTAGCCTTTTGCGGCATTCACAATCACGCCTGAGCCCAACGATTGAGTCACACGTTCTTGAGGATAGTTTGGTAAACCGTAATACCAGCTGTAAAAAGACTGGCTTCTGCTGTTAACTCTTTGTCGGGAGGTTGAGTGAATATTGACCACTGCCGGCGTGACTGTTTGTAGTATCGGAGCTAAAGACGGAACTTTGACACCATCAACTTCAGTTGGCAGGCCTGCGAAAATACTAGCAGAAAAAATAAAACCGCATATTAGAATAATTTGTCTCATAACTTTAATAGTCTAACAAATAGCAATAAAGTTCAGTTAAAATAAGTCCCTGTTTGAAAATATCAAGCTGTCGAATGAATAAATTCATCAAGAAACTATACAGTTGTCAAAAATCGAATCAATCATTAGTTTGCGTTGGATTAGATCCTGATATATCCAGAATCAATCAACTTGGAGTTGAGCTTTTGGACTGGTTGAGAAATATTGTTGATGCTGTTGCTGATAAAGTGTGCGCCTTTAAACCACAAATCGCTCATTTTTCGGCACTTTCTGCTGAGAAAGAACTGGAAGAAATTATCAAATACATTCACGATAACTATCCGAACGTTCCGGTGATTCTTGATGCTAAACGTGGAGATATTGGATCGACCGCTGAAAGATATGCTTTGGAAGCCTTTGAAAGATATCAAGCGGATGCGGTTACAGTCAATCCGTACCTTGGTCAGGATTCGTTGCAACCATTTTTAGATTATGCAGATAAAGGCGTGATTGCACTTTGTAAAACATCCAATGGTGGTTCTAATGAATTTCAAAACTTAAAACTAGAGAATGGTCAGTTTTTATTTCAACAAGTTGCTGTGAATGCAGCAAACCAATGGAACTCTAATAACAATGTTTTGTTGGTGGTTGGAGCGACTTATCCGCAGGAATTGGCTGAAATTCGTCAGATAGTTGGCGATATGTCGTTGTTGATTCCCGGAATAGGTGCTCAAGGTGGCGATGTTGAAGCCACTCTGAAAAGTGGATTGATTAAAAACTCTGAGAACTCAGGGTTGATTATTTCCAGTTCCAGAGGAATTATTTTTGCCGGGGACAGTCAAGAAAACTACAAAAGCAGAGCTTCAATGGCTTGTGAAGAGTTGAACCGACAAATCAATGACTTCTGGTCTATTTGAATCATTTCATCAACATATTAAAATTACAACTTTTAAAAGAAAAAACCATGTCAGAAAATAGTCCTATAATTGCTCCAACCGGAGGCAGAAAAAAAAGTTCATTAATACCTGTGTTAATTGTGGTAGCAATCACAGTTGTACTTATCATGTTGATGAAAATGAGACAACCGGTCAATGAGAAAAAAGCAGACGCAGTTGTCGTTCCGACCGTGAAAACGATTAAAGTAGAACCGATTGATTATGTCGTGCCAATTGTTACTGAAGGCATGGTGTTACCAAAAACACAAATCAGTTTTGCTTCAGAAATCAGCGGAAAAGTTTCTTATGTGGCTCCGCAATTCACCAATGG
>JAGRJP010000012.1 GCA_020442665.1 Lysobacterales bacterium | reverse complement strand
CAGTCCTGGAGCCATAGGAACGGCAAGAATGCAATATCATTTGAGACAAATTGGAGTATATCTTAATCTACAGTTTTTAAACAAACCGGAAGTCATGATTTCAAGTTCATTTGATAAAGTGAAAAATGGAGTGATTCAGGATGAAGCGACTATAGAGTTTTTAAAACTTCATGCAGGTGAATTTCAGAAGTTCAGCAGTCAGTTTTTAAAAAAATAATATCATAAGCTCACAATAATTCAAAGCCAGAGAAAACATCTGCAATAAATTAAGAAAACTCAGCGTATTTATTTAAACAGAACAAAAGCACTCAGCTTAAACCTTTGATTAGAAAATATTCTGAGTGTTGGTTTTTAACCGGATACTATCAGTGATAGAATAAAAAATCTGAAGTATACGGAATACTAATAAATGTCTCTCTATGAATATGTAAAATACAGAAACGGGGTTCCCTTAGGAGCAAAAGGATCGCTGCCAAACATGCTGAAACGGTCAATGGGAGCTTCCTCGTTTAAAAAATTCTGGCAACACTGGAATCCAGTTTGGGGCTACTATCTTTTAAAACTTATCTATCAACCCATTTTTAAAATAACAAACAGAAATATAGCAGTATGTATTACGTTTGCCGTTAGCGGCTTAATCCACGATGTTATAATTTCTATTATAAAAGGAAATATGATATTTGTAGTTACACCTTGGTTCTTTGCTATCAGTATTTTTTACATAATACTTGAATGGGCAGGAGTCAGTTATGAAAAGGTAAGGTTTTATGTGCGGACATTTATTAATTGTTCTCTAATAATTATCTGTTATTTAATTTCAGTTTTTGTTATGAAATATATATATTAATCGAGTTTATTATTTTTGAGAAAAAAAGCAGACAATAAACCAGGCTTCGAAAACTAACAATTATTGACACTATAAGAAATGGAAACTAAACTCAATTTAAAAAAATAATTGAACTTATGGACTTTCAAATCAAACAAACCCTTCAGCAAAAATTGGATGCCATCAATGAATTTTTGCATGAAGAAATTTATCCTCTGGAAAAACTATTTCTATACCACAAATGGGATGAGCTCTTTCCATCACTCGAACAATGTCGGGAAAAAGTCAAAACTCTGGGTTTATGGGCTCCAAATTTGCCAAAAGACACCGGTGGCAGTTACAGCGGGTTGCTTGATCTGGCTTTGATTGGCGAAGTCTTGGGACAATCTCCTCTGGGTCATTATATCTTTGGATGCCAGGCTCCTGATGCCGGAAATGCGGAGTTATTGCATTTATTTGGAACAGTAAGACAAAAAGAACAATGGTTGCTGCCTTTGGTAAAAGGTGAGATTCGTAGTTGTTTTGCCATGACTGAACCACACACAGCAGGTTCCAACCCTACTCTGCTTGATAGCACGGCTGAATTAAAAAACGGACAATGGCATATTAACGGACGCAAGTGGTTTACAACTTCAGCCGAAGGCTCATCCTTTGCGATTGCGATGGTTGTTACTGACGAGAATACCGAAAAACACAAACGAGCCAGTATGATTATTGTGCCGACTGAGACCAAAGGATTTAACATTATTCGCAATATTTCCGTGATGGGAGAAGAAGGAAGAGGTTATTTCAGCCATGCAGAAGTTGAGTTTGATAATTGTATCGTGCCACAAGAAAACTTGATTGGTCAAAGAGGCAGTGGATTTGCCTTGGCGCAAGAAAGGCTGGGTCCCGGACGCATTCAGCATTGTATGCGTTGGTTGGGAATCGGCGAGCGTTGCATCAATATCAGCAAACAATTCATGAAAAAAAGAAAAATCAGCTCCACTCAAGTTTTAGCACAACAACCTTTGATGCAGGCACAAATTGCTGAGTCTCTGGCTGAGTTGGCAGCAGCCCGGCTGATGGTTTTACAAACTGCTTGGGGCATTGAGCAAAATGGTTTTGAACAATCAAAAAATATGATTTCGTTAATTAAGTTTCACACAGCCAACGTCGTTCAACGAGTGATTGATAGAAGCTTACAATCGTTGGGTGCTTTGGGAATGACTGATGATACTGTTGTTTCATTCTTTTACAGGGAAGAACGAGCCGCAAGAATTTATGATGGTGCTGATGAAGTTCATAAAATTGTAGCTGCCAGAGAGTTTTTAAAAAACTAATGTCCTCATCATATCTAAAAGATTACTCTCAGGCTGTCCGTGAAGAAGATCGCTTGGACATTGCTTCACTTAAAAAATATCTCAGCGAGAACTTCGTTGGAATAAATGATTTAAAGGAACTGAGTGTCAAACAATTTTCAGCAGGTGCGTCTAATCTAACCTATCAATTGCAATGGAATGATCAGAAAGTCATTCTACGTACAGCCCCTCATGGTGCAAATGTCAAATCAGCTCATGATATGTCACGAGAATATCATGTTTTAAAAGCACTTGAATCTTATTTTGAATATTCTCCCAAAGCATTACTTTATTGTGGTGATGAAGAAATTATCGGAAAGCCGTTTTATATCATGGAAAAAATAGATGGA
>JAGRJP010000075.1 GCA_020442665.1 Lysobacterales bacterium | reverse complement strand
TAATATCTCTAATTTGCAATTGTTTTTGGCTTGAAATTTTATGGAAGTTTAATAATTGTAGGATTAACATTGATAACAAAGTCAAACTTAATATAAGAAACCCTGAAGCTTTTACTAAACTAAATTCCTTGATTTTATATCCAGCTTTTCCTGGGTCAAATAACTCCATAGCAATCATAACGATTACAATTTGGAAGATGGGGCTTTTAATGATTTTTAACATAGTTCTCAAGCTCTTTTTGTATCTCCTTATCAAATGACTGCTCTTAGATTATGTCTCCTTGATTATGCTAAAATCATTTTTTTTGTTTATTGAGTTCAGATAAATCCCATTCAGCTTTTTTCGCGTTTTTGATTATGGTATCGACTGATTTCAAGGTTTTAGTATCAAGTTTCTGTCCTTGATTATATGATTGACATTAAAAGATTGCGTAAAATATTTTTAACATGCTAATGTTCATATTTATTTTTATTTTAGTTTATGATAGCATCACTACAAATCAAACTAAGCAAGGTAATTGGGTATGAAAAGTAAACATATTGTGGGTATTGCTGTTTTTTTAATATTTTCAGCAAATGTTAGTGCTTTAAATAAAGAAGAAAATGCACAAAGATTAAACCAGATCGATGCAGAAATTAATGCTGCAAAAGCGTCAGGAAATACATCCGAAGTTGATGCCTTACTTAATGAATACCAGAGTATATCAACAAGTCTTGGCGGAGATGTAACTGTCAGTAATGCAGGAGGGATAGCAAACCCTAATTACAACTCAGTTCGCTCAGTTCCACCTGTTCCTTTGTACACAAATTTAACAACAACCAACTTTTCTGACACGCCAAATTTGGCAATACCAGACAATGGTTCTACACAAACTGGCATTAATGTCTCCGTTGCAGATACTTATCTCTGGGATTTGGATGTCTCATTAGAAATTACTCACACTTGGTCTGCAGATTTGGATATTACATTGACCTCACCCAGTGGGACTGTGATAACACTCACAACAGATAATGGTGGTGGGAATGATAATGTTTTTAACGGAACATTATTTGATGATGACGCAGTTGATGTCGATCCTGCGAATACTGTAACAGATTTTGCATACACAAATCTGGTCACTGCCACACCATTGGTACCGGAAGAAGCTTTAGCAGCCTTTATAGGTGAAGATCCCAATGGCACCTGGTTATTAGACATTGCTGATGATACTGGCGCAGATACAGGGATCTTGATCAACTGGTCTTTGGATATCAGTACTTTGGATGGAGATTTAGTGAATGATTCTGTTGTCACAAATACTAGCAACCCTGCTGCTGCTATTAATGATAATACACTGCTTCAGGACACTATAGCTGTAAATACAGTCAATACAGTGATTTGTGATTTGAGTGTTGAAACTAGTATTACGCATACCTGGTCTGCTGATTTGGAAATTAGCCTTATCTCTCCGTCTGGCACTGAAGTACGAATAACAACGGATAATGGAGCCGGTAATGATAATGTTTTCAATGGAACAGTATGGGATGACAATGCTGATACTCCAGTTACTGATGCAACCTATTCAAATGGGGTAACTGCGACACCATTAGTGCCGGAAGCGGCGTTTGGAGCTTTTATTGGAGAAAATCCCAATGGTAACTGGACATTAAATATATTCGATGACGCTAATGGTGATACCGGAAATTTAGCCAGCTGGACATTGGATATTACAACGTGTAAAGGATTGTCTGCTGTTGCAGGTTCTTCGGTTGCCAATGGAAACTTAATGGATTTCGGTAATAATCCGACTTTCTCATTCAATATGACAAATGATATGACTGCAAACCAAGATCTTGCAAATATTCAATGTTCATTTTCTGGTGGCGATGCCGGTCAGTTTTCTGTAACAACGGCAATGCCAGCAGGACCGGTTGCTCCGGGAGGAGCCACAGTTATCGATTTGGCAGTAAGTGCAGTTCCGATCAATACCACCTATTCAAGCACACTCAATTGTAGTTTTGATAATGATTTTGATGACTCATCATTCAGCTGGCCTGTATCTGCATCCGGGTTAGACAGCGCCATCGCTGGTTCGAATCCAGTAAGCGGAACTCCAATCAATATGTCTTTTAACTCCCCATCGTTTTCTATCATAATGAGTAATGACGCTTCTGCCCTACTCGACTTGTCAAATATTCAATGTGGTTTTACAGGAGGAAATGCTTCGGAGTTCTCTGTCATAAGTGCAATGCCTGCAGGACCATTGGCTCCAGGAAGTCAAACCACTCTAGACTTTATGTCCAACATACCACCAAGCAATACAACTTGGAATACGACACTGGTCTGTACATTTGATAATGATGTTACTGTTGCATCATTTGATTGGCCTGTTGGAATTTCCGGCCCTATAGTAATTCCAACTATAAACAATTATGGTTTGATTATTCTCTTATTCCTGATTGGAATATTTGGGTTTGTCTTCATCTCCAGATTGAAAACTGAATAGTCTGGAATTTTCATTGACAAACACATGAATTCATCATGTACACGAAACCCTCTTCATGAGGGTTTCGTTTTTTTTATCAACAGGTTAATTGTTGTTGAATTAAAAAAAAATTACTGAAATCATTTCAGCATGGCAATCATTAAATATTTTGGTTAGCTCAATTTATAATCGCTAAGTTCACTGAGTAACTCATCTTTTCGGGCTTGATCAGCAAAGCTGCCATTGATGGCATTTTTGGCCATATGGATGATTTCGTTTTTACCTATTGTGGTGTTTTCGGCAATTCCAATCATGTTTTCGTTTAGATTTGCACCAAAATGCGCCGGATCATCGGAATTGATACAAACATTTAAACCTTTTTTCAACATGATTGGCAATGTGTGTTGCGATAAAGAATCAAAAACTTTAAGGGCGACGTTAGAGCACGGGCAAACGGTTAACGGAATTTGTGTTTCAACCAGATAATCAACTAATTTATCATCTTCCAGACAACGGACACCGTGATCAATACGATCAACCTGAATATCCTTAATTGCTGACCAAATATATTCCGGAGGTCCTTCTTCTCCGGCATGAGCAATCACTTTGATTCCGGCATCGTGAACTTTTTTGAAGGTATCTTTGAATAAAGACGGCGGATACGGAACTTCAACCGCCGAAAGCCCGATAGCCAGAATTTTT
This sequence comes from Lysobacterales bacterium, assembly GCA_020442665.1. Taxonomy (GTDB): domain Bacteria; phylum Pseudomonadota; class Gammaproteobacteria; order Xanthomonadales; family Marinicellaceae; genus NORP309. Next base: position 16,149 of record JAGRJP010000075.1, on the reverse strand, counting down.
TCTTTGTGTGGCAATAACAATTCCAAATCCTTTTGTGCCACATCATTGCCCAAATGACGGATAAAACAAGGCATAAATCCACCGGTAATGCCATAATTTTTCTTCGCATCGGTAAAAGCTCCGTGCAAAGCATTAATGACAAATTCAGCCGGATAACCGTAATCCACATAAGTTCGAATATCACAATGAACTTCAGTATGTCTGATATTTTGTTCAACACAGGTTTGAAAATAATTCATGCAGACATCGTACAAATCCTGCTCGGACTGAATCACTCGTGTGCCCAGCATATACATCTCAATGAACTCAGTTAAGTTGTTGAATTTATAGGCTTTCACCAATTCTTCAACGGAGTTGTATTTCAATTTGTAATTATTTTTATGTGCTAATTTCCATAGCATCTTAGCATCCATCGAACCTTCCACATGCATGTGAAGCTCAACTTTTGGCATGTTTTTAATAAATTCAATCATGCTAATTTTTAACCGGTTTTGGTTGTGGACGTGTGAAAACAAAAGAATTTTCATTGGATGTCGATGCATCAAATTTGTAATTCTCGTAGTTAAAATCTTTTAATCCATCAACAGTTTCGACACGATTTCTAACAATGAAATCTGTCATCATGCCCCGCGCTTTTTTAGCAAAAATTGCAATGATTCGAGCTTTGCCATCTTTGACTTCCTTAAATGCCACATTGATGACTTTTGCATTGAGTTTCTTGGGTTGAACCGACTTCCAATATTCGTTAGAAGCCAAATTCACCAATACTTTTTGCGAGTGAGTTTTAAATTCATCATTCAGCAAATTGGTAATACTTTCTCCCCAGAATTGATATAAGTCTGCACCTTTGGAGTTTTCCAACTTGGTTTTCATTTCCAAACGATACGGTTGAATCAAATCCAAAGGGCGCAAATATCCATACAATCCTGATAAAATCCGAACATGATTTTGAGCATATTCAAAATCCTGTTGAGCCATGCTGCTAGTGTTAATACCCGAATAAACATCGCCTTTGAAGGCAAAAATTGCCTGTTTGGCATTTTGTTGATTAAAAGGGAGACCAAAATCTTTATAGCGTTGGAAATTCAGTTCCGCCAAATTATCACTCAAAGACATCATTTTTTTGATTTCCTCAACTGATAGTTTTCTCAGCTGCTTTATCAGTTTTTCGCTGTCTTTTAGTTGCTGTGGAATTGTAAAAGCATTCGTCGGAGCAGCAAGCTCAAAATCCTGCCCTTTAGATGGTGAAAGTGTTATCAGCATATATTTTTGTACCATGAAACAGCCGAACATTATACTCATAAATCGTGCATTTAACTGGTAGAGTTCTACTATTTTGCGTAAAATGACTGCCTTTCAAGTTTTTTTACACAGGATTGAATGAATAACGATTATCTTGATTTTGAACAACCATTGGCTGAATTAGAAGCGAAAATTTCTGAACTGAGAAATGTCAGCGACGACAATGCCATGAACATTGATGATGAAATTCATCGTCTGGAAGAAAAACTCAAACACAAAACTGAACAAATTTTTTCCAACCTGTCTGATTGGCAGATTTCACAATTAGCTCGCCACCCAAAAAGACCTTATACCAAAGACTACATCAAATTATTGATGACAACTTTTGATGAACTGCATGGTGACAGAGCTTTTGCCGATGATCCTGCGATTATTGGTGGTTTGGCAGAATTCAGAGGAAAACCGGTTATGGTTATCGGTCATCAAAAAGGTCGTTCAACCAAAGAAAAAATCCGCAGAAACTTCGGCATGCCTCGTCCGGAAGGTTATCGTAAAGCATTGCGCTTAATGAAAATGGCGGAACGATTTGGTATTCCTATTTTAACCTTTATCGACACACCGGGTGCTCATCCGGGAATTAGTGCCGAGGAACGCGGACAAAATGATGCGATTGCCAGAAACTTATCTGTCATGTCTGATCTGAAAGTACCAATCATTTCAACGGTTATCGGTGAAGGTGGTTCCGGAGGAGCTTTGGCAATTGGTGTGGGTGACTGTACAATGATGCTGGAATACAGCACTTATTCGGTAATATCACCCGAAGGTTGTGCTTCGATTCTATGGAGAAGTGCGGAGAAAGCCAGTGAAGCCGCTGAGGCATTATCCATCACTTCAAAGAAACTGAAAAAACTCAAACTGATAGATAAAATCATAGAGGAACCACTAGGTTCAGCTCACAAAGATATTGAAAAAGTCGCTGAATCCATGGGCGACCAAATCGAGAAAGAACTGGAAAAACTGCAAAACACAGACATCAACGAACTTCTCGAAAGACGTTATGCAAGACTTATGAGTTATGGTGTGTTCAACGACTCTGAACATTAATAATATCACAGGCAACCTGCCTCCAAACTCAGGTTGCCTGATTGCCTACAGCGGCGGTGCTGACTCAACCGCACTTCTTCATCTGTTTTCCAAACTCGAAAATATCACAGCAATCCACATCAATCACAATATTAACCCCAATGCTAAATCATGGGAAAATCATTGCCGAAAAACCTGTGAACAACTTGGAATTGAACTAATTATCGAACAAGCGCAATTACCGGATAAAAGTGAAAATTCATGTCGAATCGCCCGATATGAATTTTTCAGAAAACATCTCAAAGAGAACCAAATTCTCCTCACCGCTCATCATGCTCAGGATCAAGCCGAAACCATTTTACTCAAACTATTTCGAGGTTCAGGGCTCAAAGGACTTTCCGGAATGGAGCAATATACGGATTTTGCCCAAGGAAAATTATATCGACCTTTGCTGGATATCTCACCGCAAAAACTTAGAGACTATTTAGTTAAAAACAACATCAATTGGATAGAGGATGATTCTAACCTTAACAACAACTATCGCCGGAATTTTTTGCGTAATCAAGTATTCCCGGAAATCCTCAAACAGTTTCCTGATGCGATTGAGAAAATCTCTCAAAGTGGCAAAAACCTTAAAACAACTTACGATTGGCTCAATGAACTCAGTTCTTCAAATACGACTTCGCTCAAATTGGAAACCTTAAATAATACGGATAAAAAATACCAAAGCACTCTGCTCTATCAATGGTTGAGCCAGAAAAATATTCCTTTACCCGATAAATCAACCATTCAACAGATTGTGCATGATTTTACCAATGCAGCGAATGACAAGAATCCACATTTTCGTAATAAATACTACCAGTTGATTCGATTCAGAGATGAAATTTTCTGTATCCAAAATTATCAAAAAATTGACGAACAGCAAGTCTATGAATGGCAATCTGATGAAATTTTCGAATTGCCAAACGGTTGTGGAACACTGCAGTATTTAGGAAAAAAATCACTGAAGTTCACTATTAAATTCAACCAGTGCGGTCAAAAAATAAAGCTATCCAACCGGAATATCACCAAATCTGTTAAAAACTTATTCCAAGAAAATCAGGTCCCTCCCTGGATCAAACATAACACGCCATTCATTTATCACAATAACCAATTAATTTCATTGGGTTTTTCATGGTCAAATACGAAAGAATTTGAAAATCAATTTAATTTTATTCCAGCTAATTTAGTCATCTAAATTCTGTTATTAACTCAATATTAACGGCTGATACATACAATAAACTTTTTCTTAAATTTCTTCACCATGCAATCATTTGTAGTCAACAAGTATTGGGAACGACATGACCGATTCAACTATCGGCATGGTGTTTCTTTGTTGATTGCTACAATATTCACAGCTTTAATTTTATCCATTCCAATCACTCTCACTCAATTTAATGATGAGCCTGAAACCATACATCTGAAATTATCGAAAGCAAAAGTGATTGAAGAAAAAAAAGAAATTATTCCTCAAGAACAGGAGTCAATAAAACAGACTCAATCTCAAATTGTTGAAAAGAAAAAACCTCAAACTGTTATCCGACCTGAAAAAATTCAAATCCCGAAAGTAAAAACAACAAAACCAGTCGAGAAAAAGGTTACTCAAAAAAAAGAAATAATTCAGCCCATACCATCAAGCGGACAAATACTGAATTCAATTGAAAACATTCCAAAAGTTTATGATTTGGGAGAAGATTTCAGTGTTCAAACAACCAATCCCTACGATTACATTTATCCGGTCATCGAGCAACCCAAATGGAATGAAGTGGTAAAAATCATTGACGAAGATGTTGATAAACCCAGAGTCGAAATGGAATTCTATTCATTTGGTGCAAAAGGTTCAATTGAAAGGTTTATGGAAAAAATCACTCCAACCAAACAATTCAAAACCAAATACGGAACCAAAATTAATTGTGCTCTCGTTTTGTTAATGCCGGTTTGTTCATGGAAATAGGGTGAAAAAATCATTCCCACTCAATCGTCGCCGGCGGTTTCGACGAAATATCATAGACTACACGCGAAACCTTATCAATTTCATTGATAATTCGACGAGAAACCAACTCCAAAAACGCATATGGCAATTCCGCCCATTTTGCTGTCATAAAATCAATGGTTTCAACGGCTCGAAGAGCAATCACATACTCATAGCGCCTTGCATCGCCGACTACACCGACTGATTTCACCGGCAAAAACACCGCAAAAGCCTGAGAAGTTTTATCGTATAAATCCCAATTGATTAATTCGCTGATAAAAATATGGTCGGCTCGTGCGAGAATCTCGGCATATTCCTGTTTGACCTCACCCAGAATCCGAACTCCCAACCCCGGACCAGGGAAAGGATGACGATAAACCATCGCTTTAGGCAATCCCAGAGCCATACCCATTTTACGGACTTCATCTTTAAATAAATCGCGAAGTGGCTCAACCAGTTTTAATTCCATATCATCAGGCAAACCTCCGACATTGTGATGCGATTTAATCACATGAGATTTTCCGGTTGCTGAAGCCGCCGATTCAATCACATCAGGATAAATCGTCCCTTGTGCCAACCATTTCACATCCGTCAGTTTACGGGATTCTTCCTCGAAGATTTCAATAAACAGATTACCAATGATTTTACGTTTTTGCTCCGGGTCATTCACACCTGCAAGCGCATTGTAGTATCTTTGTTGAGCATTCACACGCACCACATTGATATCCATGCCTTCAGCCATGGTTTGCATCACCTGATCGCCTTCCTTGTAGCGTAATAATCCGGTATCGACAAACACACACACCAAATTGTCACCAATCGCCTGATGCAATAAAGCAGCGACCACTGAAGAATCCACTCCGCCGGACAAGCCCAAAAGAACCTTGTCATTACCAACCTGTTTGCGGATATTAGCGACATGTTCTTCGATGATATTGTCGGTTTTCCACAATTTATCACAGCCACTGATATCAAAAAGAAAGCGATCAAAAATCTTACGTCCTTGTTTGGTGTGCTCCACTTCCGCATGAAACTGAATTCCAAAGATTGGCAAGTCTGTATGTTCAAAAGATGTCACCGGAGCGGTTGAAGTTTCTGAGGTTTTTACAAAACCCTCAGGCATGATGCTCACTTTATCGCCATGACTCATCCAAACATCCAGTTGATGCTCTTTTTCATCAAAAATACCAGATAACAATCGCGAATCATCGGTCACTTTAACCTGTGCGTAACCAAATTCTTTTTCATCCGATGGCACCACATCACCACCAAAATAATCCGTAATCGATTGCATGCCATAGCAAATCCCCAAAACCGGCAGATTCAGCTCAAAAACAACCGGATTGATTTTCGGCGCATTTTCCATATGCACAGATTCAGGACCACCGGACAAAATAATCGCCTTCGGATCAAACTCCCGAATCAAGGCTGCATCCACATCCCATGCCCAAACCTCACAATAAACACCCGCTTCCCGCACACGACGTGCAATCAACTGAGTGAACTGTGACCCGAAATCAATAATTAATATTTTACTACTTTTTATGTTCATTTTTTATTTACCATGAAGAACATGAAGTTCATGAAGGTTATTTTTATATATTTCACCTCTTTATTCCAGCGAAGACGAGAACCTAAAGTCCCCTCTTGAGAGGGGATTCAGGGGGGTGTTAATCATTTTCAAGTAACACAGAGCTTCACCGAGAAGACACTGAGTTACACAGAGTTTTTTGTAGGATAGGCTATGCCCATCATTCATTAATTTTTCTCAATATTTCTTAACTTATTGGTGGGCTGAGCCCAAACTTATTGGAGTAATATTAATATTCACAGAGCATTGATTTATTATCTTTCAAAATAAAAACTCTAGAAATAATCAATTCTGGTATAGCATGAGGCCATATCTCAAAAACCCTTTTATTTGATAAAACTGGGCAGCTGCTTGTCTCATGATAATTTCCTTCAAAATCAACCATATTTATATTTAATTTTATGATGTCATTAAAAGGGTTTTTTACTTCTAACATCATACCCTCTTCACCTTCATCCATTTGAGTGAAATTAAAAGTGATTGTTTTATTTGGATTTACTATTTCTTTAATCTGGTTTAAATTAACTACCTCACCTTCAATTATCTCAGCTTCTATAAAAACATTATCTCCAGGTAATAACGATATTATATTTTCAAATACAACGGGCCAGTATAAGTCTATTGTATGATCAACCAAACCATCAGATGTCATAAATTTTACTCTTTGATTCTTTCTGCAAGTATTCGTAGATGCGCAAAACTCAATCAAAGATACTTTTGTCTCCCCTGATTTTTTGTTTTGATCATTATTGTTGTTCGTTTTGACATTTTCCGAACCACAACTTATCAAAAATAAAAAAATCCATAAAAAATACAATATTCTCATTTTATTTTTCTCCAAATCAAATTATAGCTAACAAACACACCCCTAAATCCCCTCTCTAGAGGGGACTTTTAAAATTTGGATTATTGAGTATATTGGTATTAGAAATGTTCAAGGACAAGGCTGAAAATATGAGTTTATATTGAATAAACGATTATTTTTCAACGCTGTAATTGAGCATTTATAAACCAATAGACCAATAATTAAGTGCGGGTTCTGTAATTTGGAGCCTCCTTTGTTATGTTCACATCATGAACATGTGATTCTGTCATCCCCGCATTGGTAATTTTTACCATTTCCGGCTTTTCTTTCATCTCATCAATATTCTGACAACCGACATAACCCATAGAAGCTCGCAAGCCACCCATGAGCTGATGCACCACAGGAGCCAATGCTCCTTTGTAGGCCACACGCCCTTCGATGCCTTCGGGTACAAGTTTTTCCGCACTCACTTCATCCTGGAAGTATCTGTCTTTTGAGCCTTTGTCCATCGCTCCTAATGAGCCCATACCACGATAGGCTTTGTAACTTCTTCCCTGATACAGCTCGACTTCACCGGGTGACTCTTCTGTTCCTGCGAATAATCCACCGGCCATAATCACACTCGCACCTGCTGCTATGGCTTTGGCAACATCACCGGAATAACGTATTCCGCCATCAGCAATCAAGGGAATATTTTTGGCTTTTAAAGCCTGAGCGACATTATCAATAGCAGTAATTTGCGGAACGCCGACTCCGGCAACGATTCGTGTGGTACAGATTGATCCCGGACCCACACCAACTTTGACACAATCAGCTCCGGCTTCTACTAATGCAAGGGCTGCTGCTCCTGTAGTGATGTTTCCGGCAACAATTTGAACATCTTTGAAATTGTTTCTAACCCATCTGACCCTATCAATCACACCTTGTGAATGCCCATGAGCAGTATCAACCACTAACACATCCACACCGGCTGCCACTAATGCTGTGCACCGCTCTTCAGTATCACCACCGGCACCAACTGCTGCTGCAACCACTAATTGTTCATCTGAATCTTTCACCGCTAATGGGTGCTCTTTTGATTTCTGCATGTCTTTAACAGTGATTAAGCCTTTAAGCTGAAAATCATCATCAACGACTAAAACCTTTTCAATTCGGTGTTTGTGAAACAGTTGTTTAACCTCTTCGGTATCTGCTCCTTCTTTAACTGTCACCAAATTATCTTTGCGTGTCATAATGTTATAAACAGGATCTTCCAAAACTCTTTCAAAACGCATGTCTCTGCTGGTAACAATTCCAACTAATCCGCTGCTATCTACAACCGGAACGCCTGAAATACGGTGCTTTCTGGTAATTTCCAAAACATCACGAATACTAGTATCGGGAGTGACGGTTATTGGATTTTTAATCACGCCTGTTTCAAATTTTTTGACGATACTGACTTCTTTGGCTTGTTCTTCAATACTGAGGTTTTTATGTATGACACCAATTCCGCCCAATTGAGCCATTGTAATTGCTAATCTGGATTCCGTTACGGTATCCATTGCCGCAGAAACCAGGGGAATATTTAACTTGATTTTTTCAGTTAATCGGGTGGACAAGTCAACATCTTTGGGTAAGATATTGGAGTAGGCAGGAACGAGCAAAACATCATCAAAGGTAAGAGCATCTGAGATAATACGCATGATACAAACTCCGAAGGTTGAATTTATAAAAAATTCGGCGCATTCTACCATAACCTATCACAGGAATAAAAAATAGATGCCAATAAATTCAGGAAAAACTCCCGAAAATGCATTCACACCTGCTGGTTTGAATCATATATCTAAGCAATTGCTTGAAAATGAGTTGGGCTCGGTCTGGGTTCGTGGTGAAGTCAGTAATGCCAATAGTAATCAGAATTTACATATTTATTTTTCTCTGAAAGACGAAAACGCCTCTGTAAGTTGTGCTTTTTTCAAGAATGCCAACTTCGCCAATCAACGTGTCAAAAACGGTGATAACTTGCTGGTTTACGGACAGGTTTCACTTTTTGAAAAAACGGGGAACTATCAAATTATCGTCAAACGCATTGAATCTTCCGGAATTGGCGATATGGCAAAAGCATTTGCTGAATTAAAGATTAAACTGGAATCCATGGGTTATTTTGATCCTTCCAAAAAGAAAAAAATACCATCGGTTATCAATTCTATAGGAATTGTGGCTTCTCAGTCATCGGCTGCTGTTCGGGATGTTTTGAATGTCATAAGACGCAGAAACCCGTTACTCAATGTAAAAATTTATCATGCTTCAGTTCAGGGAGAAAATGCTGTTGGGGAAATCATAGATGCTTTATTGATGGCAGATATCGGCTCTCATGATGCAATATTGCTCACTCGAGGTGGTGGCTCTCAGGAGGATTTATGGACTTTCAACGATGTTTCTATTGCTCAAACTCTATTTAATTTGAGCACGCCTTGTGTATCTGCCATTGGGCATGAAAGAGACACGTCCATTTCTGATTTGGTCGCAGATGTTTCAGCAATCACTCCGAGTGCCGCTGCTGAATTGTTGACACCGGATATGGAAAACCTGATAACCCGATTGGAAAACAATATCAAAGTTCTGCAAAGAAACATGCAAATCCATCTCAACAACTATTCTCAACAATTAGACATCAACTTTCATAAACTACAAAAATCGCACCCCAAAGTCAGAATCTTGACAGAGAAAAAAGAGTTGCAAAATCGTTTTGATAAGCTGAAATCTCTATTTAATAACCAAAATGATGAAAGAGGCCGAAAACTCAACCACGTTTTATTGAAACTAAAAAAACACGATTTTGCCATTGGCGAGAATAAAATCTCAATGCATTTAGCTGAAAAAAGACTCGCTATTACCATGCAACAAAAGCTGGATAATAGCCATAATAAAATTGCGAATCTTTCCCATGCTTTAGACAACCTCAGCCCATTATCAACACTTTCTAGAGGTTATTCCATCACATTAAAGGCTGGTAGTAAAAGCATTATCAAATCAACTGATGATGTTAATGTTGGCGATGTTATTGAATCTATCGTTGATAAAGGGCGAATCCAATCGACGGTCATAACAACTTATCATTCAGAAAGTAAGGAAAATCATTGAAACAACTGTTACAAACTGAAACTTTAGAGGAAATTATTAAGAAAAGCACGTTTATAGCAATCGTGTCCCCGGTTTCATCGGTGCAACAGGCTCAGGACTTTCTACAACAACATTCTAATTTCACTGCAACTCATAACTGCTGGGCGTATCAAATCGGACAGGAATATCGTTTCAATGATGATGGTGAACCATCAGGAACGGCCGGCAAACCCATTCTCAATGCAATTACCGGTCAGGAATTTGATAATACCATTGCTTTAGTGATTCGCCATTATGGAGGTATCAAACTGGGAACCGGAGGTTTAATGCGAGCGTATGGAGGAGTGGTCAGTCGTTGTTTGCAACAAGCGGATTTTGAGCCCATAAAGCATTATTCGGAATTTTCTTTATCTGTTCCTTTTGCTTTGACGCAGAGCATATACAATTTAGTGAGAAACTTCAATGCCGAAATTAACAGTGAAAGCTATAATAATAGCGGAGCCGAATTGAACATTAGAATTTTGAATGAAGAACTTGAATCTTTCAAAACTCAGGCTGTGAATTTATGTAAGGGAGATATCAATTTCTTGGTTGAGAACTAAGATAAGAAAAGAGTTATTTCTTATTTTGAATCGAGTCCATGACTCTTTCTTTTAAATCTTTTCCGGGTTTGAAATGAGGTGCATACTTAATACCCAAAGCGACGGATTCGCCGGTTTTCGGATTGCGACCCATGCGTGGTTTTCTTTCTCTCAGAGTAAAACTGCCAAATCCTCGAATTTCGATACGATCACCGGATGCAATCGCTGAACTCATGGTATTGACTAATTCTTTCACAGACAAGGTCACATCCGACTTCAAAAGACCGGAGTCGGCAAATTTATCACAAAGAATGTTAATGAGTTCGGATCTGGTTATACTCTTCATAGCTTACTTATTATAAACACATAAAACAAAAAGAAAAGCACCTAAATAAAAATAGGTGCTTTCTTGCTCACAATTTTATCAGATATCAATTACCTTGTGTAATATCTATCTCAATTATTGATCCATTTTTTCTTTTAACAAGTCACCCAGGCTTGTAGTGCCTGAACTTGCGTCCTTATAATCCTTAAGAACTTGACTCATTTCATCAGCTTCTTTGGCTTTGATTGAAAGGGTCAAAACTTTCTTACGTCTGTCCATTCCGACAAACTTAGCTTCAATTACATCGCCTTCTTTCAGGATTTCTGAAACATCAGTAACTCTGTCTTTAGAAACATCAGCTGCTTTAATTTGTCCCAGAACACCTTCTTCCAGTTCAACAACAGCTGCTTTGTCTGTCACTTCCTTAACAACACCTTTAACAAGGCTGCCTTTAGGATGACTTGCAACATAAGAACCGAAAGGATCTTGTTCCATTTGTTTGATGCCCAATGAAATACGCTCACGCTCTGAGTCAACTACCAATAACATGGCTTCTACAGTATCGCCTTTTTTGTATTTACGAATCGCAACATCATCAGCTTCATTCCATGAAATGTCAGACAAATGAACCAAACCATCAATTCCGCCTTCAAGACCGATGAAAATACCAAAATCAGTGATTGATTTGATTTTACCGGAAACAACATCACCTTTTTCATGACCACTTGCAAACGCATCCCAAGGATTTGGTTTACATTGTTTCATACCCAATGAGATACGACGTTTGTCTTCTTCGATATCCAGAATAGCAACTTCAACTTCATCACCAGGTTGAACCACTTTCGCCGGATTGATGTTTTTGTTTGTCCAGTCAATTTCTGAAACGTGAACCAAACCTTCGATTCCATCTTCAATCTCAACAAAACAACCGTAATCGGTGATATTAGTCACACGTCCAAACATGCGTGAACCAACAGGCAATCTGCGTGCGATATCTTTCCAAGGATCTTCACCCAATTGTTTCAGACCTAATGAAACACGGTTTTTATCTTTGTCGAATTTAAGAACACGAACTTCAAGCTCTTGCCCGATTTCAACAACTTCCGAAGGATGATTGAAACGCTTCCAAGACATATCAGTAATATGTAACAGACCGTCAATTCCACCCAAATCAAGGAACGCACCGTAATCAGTAAGATTTTTAACAATCCCTTTAACAATCGCTCCATCAACCAGAGTTTCAAGTAATTTATCTCTATCTTCTGAGTATTCAGTTTCAACAACTGCACGACGTGAAACAACAACATTGTTACGACGTTTATCCAATTTGATAACTTTGAATTCTAGATCTTTACCTTCAAGGTAACCAGGATCTCTGACAGGACGGACATCAACCAATGAACCCGGTAAGAAGGCTCTTACACCGTTCATATCAACGGTAAAACCACCGCGAACTTTACCTGTAATTTTACCTAAAACGATGTCTGCATTGTCGTGAGCAACTTGTAAATGCTCCCATACCAACATACGTTTGGCTTTTTCTCGTGAAAGAATCGTTTGTCCGTAACCGTTTTCGTATTTTTCAAGTGCTACTTCAACTTCAGCACCCACTTCTACATCAACTTCATCATCATCGTTTCTGAATTCGTCCAGTGAAATAACACCTTCTGATTTCAAACCCGCATCAATAACTGCATAGCCATTTTCAATATCAATGACTTTACCTTTGATAATAGTTCCGGGAAGTAAGTTTTTGGTAGTCAGGTCTGACTCAAGTAGCTGTTCAAAATTTTCGCTCATATATTAGCTCTTTCAATGATAAGACAGATTTCTTGTTTAATGTCTTATCGGGTTTCTGTATTGTTTTTGCACAATACTCGTTAGTAAACATCATCTGACTGTGATTTGCCCATTGCCGATGACGACTTAAACTTTAAATTCTTTGAGAGATTATTCAGATGTTTTTTTGATAATTTTCAGGCAATACTGAAAAACTTCATTAATGCTCATATCACTGGTATCAATGATAATTGCATCCTCTGCCGGCACTAGTGGAGAGACTTTTCTGTTGCTGTCCCTTTCATCCCTGGCCGCTATCTCATTTTCAAGAGCGCGGATATTAGCATCAACCCCTTTGTTTTTCAACTGTTTGTAGCGTCTTTTCGCCCTTTCTTCGGCACTTGCGGTCAAAAAGAACTTAATTGGTGCATCATGGAAGACAACAGTGCCCATATCACGTCCATCAGCAACCAGACCGGGAGCTTGTCTGAAATCTTTCTGACGTTGTAATAAAGCGGCTCTGACTTCAGCAATTGGTGCAATTTGGGAAGCTACTGCACCACATGTTTCTGTTCTTAATTCATTGCTGACATTTTCACCATCCAGAAATACCGAAGCCGGTTCACCTGGGATAGATTGAAACGATAAATCCAGTTCTCCGGCCAATTTAACAAGTGTTTCAATATCTTTTGAATCTGTTTCAGTTTTAAGAGCCTTCAAAGCAATTGCCCGATAAATCGCCCCGCTATCCAGCAAATGCCAACCCAAATAATTGGATAATAAAGACGCCAAAGTACCCTTTCCTACTCCGGAAGGTCCATCAACGGTAATGACAGGGATTGTTTTCAACTTACTTAGATAAATTTAAAAAGTGAATTGTACCATTATCGCAAACATCAATCGAATTCTATAATTATATTTAATGATTTAATAAATCCAAAGAGAGTATGATTACAGTTTCAAGCTGCAACTGCGGGTAATTCTTCTTATAGGTACTATTCTACGCTAACGATACATTATAGTACTTCTAATTCAAATTATATCTACTCTACTAATTGGTGATAAAATAATCACAGCTGTGCATTCAATAAAAACATAACCAAAATTTCATATTAGCTGGTTCTTTTTGTAATGTTATTGGAGAATTGCTTAGCAACTCTCCTTATTGTTATGCTCCTGTTAAGAGAGTTTAATAATAGATGTACCCGAACCTTTATTAGTGTTACATTTCCATTCAGAATATTGAGAGTTGCATTCATTTGGCTTTGCAGATCTTCGATAGCACAATCGATCATTTCCACTGACAGTAAAACCTTTTTTTACATCAGAATATGTTTTAACCACCTGACCACTCGTATTAAGACCCGTTGTTACCTGTACCTTGCATACATTTTCAAATTTTGGTGATTCGAGTGTCACTGTCCCTGAAAGTGAAGCGTTCGCTAGTGTTAACGTAGCTGAAAGAGTTAGTATTTTAATTCGTGTCATTGTGTTTTCTCCATTGATTAATATGCGTTTTTTTATTTATTTAGTTCAAACTAACGTACTATATAAAACAAAAAGCTGAACACTATTTTACTGATTTGTAGAATAGTGTATATATTGCGACATAAATCGGAGGTTTAAGTTCATTTATTCAAACAATAGCATCTAATCGAATGACGTTCACTTTATTGTCAAAGAGGAAAATATTACACAATATCAAATCCAAGATTTTTGCAAATTTCCAAAAAATTTGGAAAAGAGGTCATTATATTCTCACAGTTTTTAACGGTGATGGGGTTCTCTGCAAATTGTCCGGCGATTAAAAAGCTCATGGCACAGCGGTGGTCATCTTCAGAGTCAACAATTCCGCCTGAGAGTTTACCGCCTTTGATGATGATTCCGTCTTCCAGTTCGTGACAGTCGCAACCGAGTTTTTTTAAACCATCTGCCATAACGGTAATTCTATCGCTTTCTTTTTTGCGCAATTCCATCGCACCTGTTAGCTTGGTTTCGCCTTTCGCCAATGAGGCTGCTATAAAAAGTATTGGAAATTCATCAATGGCAGAAGCGATGTACTCATGAGGAATTTCGATACCATGAAGTTGTGAAGATTTGACGACCACATCGGCAATGGATTCACCCGCATTAACCGTTTCATTAACTATGTCAATATCAGCTCCCATCAGTTTGAGAATATCAATCACACCCGAACGGCTGGGATTCACACATAGATTTTTAAAAGTGAGTTGCGAATTTTCCGACAAGCATGCCAAAACCATAAAAAATGCCGCCGATGAAATATCTGCCGGAACTACAACTTTTGTGGCTTTAAGCGTTTGTCCACCATGCATTTTAACCGTCAGGTTCTGTTTATCCACATCTAACTGACAACCAAATCCCTGCAACATATTTTCGGTATGATCGCGGGATAGTTTCGGTTCTGAAACCACTGTTTCACAATCGGCATAAAGACCGGCAAGTAAAATACAGGATTTCACCTGAGCACTGGCAATCGGCGATTGATAATTGACAGCTTTAAGTTTCTCCACCGGTGAAAATTTCAATGGAGCGGTCTCATTTTCATCAGATTCAATTATTGCTCCCATGATTTCCAAGGGTTTTATAATTCGTCCCATTGGACGTGCGTTTAATGATTTGTCACCAAATATTTCACTTTCAAAATTTTGTGCGGCTAAAACACCTGAAAGCAAACGCATTCCTGTTCCTGAATTGCCACAATCAATTTTGCCGGATTTTGGTGGTTTTAAACCACCTTTACCGACTCCATGAACCAAATATTTATCATCTTTTTTGACAATTTTCACACCCATGCTTTGCATCGCTCGCATGGTGGACAGACAATCAGCTGATTCCAGAAAACCACTCACTTCGGTTACACCTTCGGCTAATCCACCTAGAATCATGGAACGATGTGATATGGATTTATCACCTGGTACAACGACATCACAATTTAATTCCAACTTCTTTTGTGGAGTTGAAATCAGTGTGTTTTTAATTTCAGCCACAAACTTCTTCCATGGCTTTATCAAGCCTTTGCATTTGCGCTTGGGTGCCAATGGTGATGCGCAGATAATTGGGCAAACCATAATTTCCAACCGGACGAGTGATAATGCCACGTTTGAGTAATTCCATATAAATTCCGGAGGATTCCTGTGCGAAATCGATTAGTAAAAAACTACCTTTTGATGGAACAAAACGCAAATCCAGTTTTTGACAAGTTTGTTCCAAAATATGCATGCCTTTGCGGTTTTCAACCAATGACTTTTGCAAGAAATCCTTATCATCAATCGCGGCTTGTGCCGCAGCTAAAGCTAAAGAATTGACATTAAACGGCTCACGAATGCGATTGAGGACATTAGCAATATCCGGATTGCTCAAGGCATAACCGACACGCAAACCGGCTAATCCGTATGCTTTGGAAAATGTTCGGGTGACGACTAAATTTTTAAACTCCGAAAGCCAAAGACTGGCGTCAACTACTTCATCATCTGAAGAATATTCCAGATAGGCTTCATCAACCACAACTATCACATTTTCAGGAACTTTAGCAATAAAGTTTTTCAACACGGATTCTGATAAATGATTGCCGGTTGGATTATTCGGATTCGCAATAAAAACCAGTCG